>NZ_CP040840.1:1060000-1080000 GCF_006874765.1 Leptospira weilii | reverse complement strand
CTATCTCCATGTGAATCCAAATTATTTACTACAAATTCCGAGTCCGATTGAGAAGTTCCATACTCCAAAATTTGATATATTTGAAACGGATTCGCAATATGGGTTGGAATTAGAGATGGAGTGATCTGGAAGATTTCGGCAATTGAAAACGTTTAATTTATTTGATCGCATTTGCAAACCACCGATATTGTAATTCAAATTTATTCAGGAAAGGAAAGACTTGGCAAACGAGGCAAGCCTTGACGTTGAGAATATAGAGCATACTTCTGTTGAAGCCTATTAATGAATGGGGGAAGCAGCCTACCAATTCGCTTACCTTTAACATCTTTCCATGTAACCAACTCTAAATTCCGAAAACGAAAATCAATACCTTTCCGATCCATAATCGGATATGCTATAAATTGTGAGTCTTTCTCCAAGAATAGTCCTAGGCCAGAATTATAACTTTCATCTAAATCTTTCGGCTTCATAATTGAACCGCGAATTAAGTATAACTTAACATCATCAATAGTTTCTCCCACTTTGCTTCTATCTGGGACGCAATCACATATCGCTCTTACATTTACATAATACTTTTTTCCGCATTTAAAAATATCACCCGGTGAAATGTCATTTTCATGCAGATTTTCGCTTTTAGTAAATCTCCCTCCTTCAAGAACAGCTAAAAGTTCTTCCTGGCTATGGACAATATCTGTGCTTATTACATCCTTACTAAATTCAAAAGGTGTCATTCGAGTATGAATATTCCGAGATATCAATTCGCCCAATTCTAACGATTCGTTAACACCATCCTCTGAAAAAGTTTTCCAAAGAATGCTAGGCCAACTCGGATTCATTTTATAGAAATCCAAAAACAATTTATTTTTTGCTTTAAAATACTCCCTTTCCCACTCTTTGAGTAAATAAACTGAAGCGTTGGATTTTATCCAAGTTTCAATGCTATCAAATAATTTGGTTTCACCAACTAAATCCGCTTTAGACTTTACAAAAATATGATCTGTGTTCGCACCCTTAACTAATCCTTCCTCAGCAAGTTCAGAAGTAATATCCTCTATATTTTCATTACTAAAAATGAAAATAGGACAAAAGCAGGTTTCTTTAATTTTATGAATAAACTCAATATTTTCTTTTGTTTCTTCTTTCCCTAAAGCATCCGGCATTGTCACTCCTTCGATTTCTTCAATTTTATCAAAGCGCCAATCAAGTAGAATAAAGGAAACATTCTGAAAGTGGTTTAGCACGTTTCCTTTTGGAATCGAAGAATAAGATAGAAAAGGAATTTCTTTTTCCTTTATTTGACTTACGATTTGATGAATATTTTTCTTGGGGTCCGAAGACTCAAGTTCATCATCGACTATAATACCGATTCCTTTAAATAAAGAGCTTACCATTTTTAATCTTTCTCTGAAATAAAATTAATTAAGAAATTTGCGCCAGATAAGACCTTATCTGATTTTAATTCGGCTAGTTCGATCGTGTATTCATTTCTTTCTAACAATTGTCTCGCTATATATAACCCCAATCCTCTCCCCTCCTCTCCCTTACCAGAATAAAAGGGTTCAAAAATATAAGGAACATCTGATTTAGGAATGCCAGGCCCATTGTCAGAAAAGATAAGTCGACCTTCATTGCCTTCCAGATGAATTTCTATTTTTTTTGTTTTCAATGAAATTTGCTGCAGCCAATACAGAGAATTATCGAATAAGTTTAAGAATAATTGAAGCAATACAGCATCCGTAGTTTTTGCAACAAGAGGGGAGGAGTCTTCGACAATTTTACACTGAATATTTTCTTTGTTCAAATAGCGATTGTATATTTTAATTACCTTATCAACAATATCGCGAACTCGAATATTTTTCCTTCTTTGTTTAGATGATTTAAAGAGCAACTGAATATCTTTCAACTGACTCTCAATAAAACTCATCCCACCTCTAATAGATTGTAATTCTGACAAAAGAAGCTCTTTGTCGATTACATCTTCCGATATAAAATCCTTTATAAGTGAATCAATATTCGATAACACCTTAAGCATTATTGCCATAATATCATGCGAAGCAGTTTCTACCGAAAGCCCTACTCCGGCCAACTCTTCAGTCGTTTCAGCTCTTCGAATCAAATACTTTCTTTCAGTAATGTAATCAGTCTCAATCTTCTCCAACGCTTCAATTGCTTTTGAATTTCCCTTAAGCAAAGGCTTAATATTTTCGATTTCTGCTAAAATAATCTCCGACCTGAAAATATCCTGATCATTCTTATTGATTAAATCAATTCTATATTTTTTATATTCTTTTTTTCTAATATATGACAAGAAGGTTTGTATTATTGAGATAAAATCATCAGTCGCATTCCCCTCTTCAATAAGGCCTTCTCTATTCGTTTTATCTTTTAGATTTGGATTATCGACATGAGTAATTTTTACAAAACCTACGACCTGATCGTTGCTTAAAAAATCTCCTGCACTAATCGTACCCCGATATGCATCTATTTTCAACCAATCATCATCAGGCTCTCCGTAGGGATAGACCCTAATATCGTCTCGATAAAGATAAATCCGATTCTCTTTAATTAAGCCTTTATCTTCTCGATCTAAAAGAAATCTTGCTGGAGCTTGTTTAGAAAAATCGAAAATATAAAATCCAAATTTAAATGAACCACATTCAACTTGTCGATTCTTTAGGATTTCACCTCCAACTTCGAATTTATCTTTAAAAACTTTTAATCCAGTCACCTCCGGATCAAATATTGAAATCAATTGGGCCTTGCCATTAAGCTTATAGCGAAATTCCATCCTAGAAGCGTCAAAGACTCCGTCTTCAATCTGGAGTACCGATCTATCCTTCAATAAAATATCTAATTTTTCTAAATATTGGTTCTGAAAATTGAGGTGCTGTTGGTCCTTATAGATAAACACTTCAAAGTCTTTAGATTTATTTTTAAATGGAAAAATCGATTGCAAACGAGCAAGATCATTATATACTAATTTGATCTTTTGTTTTGACCAACTCCCTTTTAAATTTGAAATTTTAATAATTGTCCCGTGCTTGCTTTTCTCTATTTCACGAGTTCCTAAGTTAATCTTTTTTTTCAAAAATGATTCCGACTCTCTCTGCTGAACCAATACTCGTATGTCATCAATAAACAAATCCTTTTCTTTTCCATGTTCAGAAAGAAATTCGTCATCGTACTTTATAAAATCATACTCTATGAAAATTTCCCTTGATTCATTTTTTGTCTTTGTTATAATTTCAACTTTCCTACCTAATTTTAATATTGCAAATCTACCAATCCCTTTCTCTCCTTGGATAATTCTTCCCTTTGGAGTTTTGCTTTTATTGGAATTTTTCTTTCTTTTTTTCTCAGGAGTTGCAGGATTCAAAAAATGATTTACAATAACCTTATAATCCATTCCGGTTCCGGAATCTTCAATTATGATCTTTGAGCTCTCGTCTTGATTAAAATTTTCGTCAAAGCCTAAAAACGAAATTTTTACCCAGTCAGCATCAGCGTCATACGCATTTTTTATTAATTCAATCAATGCAATTCTTTCATTTTTTATCAACTGTTCACCTAGCATGGTGAGTAATCGTGCGTACGGTCTTATCGAAAGATGTTCGCCTTCAGACATTTGATCTATCCTTTTATTCCGATTAAGATAAACTCTTCACTGTAGACTCTCCGCCCTGCTGAGTCTGTTGTGAATCGTCCACCTTTATCTCGATATGGAGTAAGAATTTTCTTACTTATTTTCCTTTTTGATGTTAAGATTTTTTTAAATCCAGCTTGATTGAGGGATTGAGCTAAATGGAGGGCATTATCGATGCGGACTTTTTTATATTCAGTATTACCAATTACAAAAAAAGCGATTCCTTTTTTGTTTAAGATTTCATATGACTTTAAAGCTACTTTTTGCATATCCAGGAAATATTTTGCTACAGATTTAGCCTTTCTTTTATTTTGATAAATTAATTTGGAAACAATTTTAGTTCCACTTTCATTCAGATTTTTCCACTCGCTATTAAAATTGTAATCATGCTGGAGACTACCAATCGACCCATTTCGTAGAATCCGGTAATCAGTTGCGAAATCTAACCACATCGACGAAAGCTGATGTAAATCTGCATATTCATAGGAAGTTACATAAGGCGGACTAGTTACGACTAAATCGACTTTCGGAAAGCTAACATTTTCATTAAGGAAATTTCCAGTCTGTATATCTATTTTGGAATTGCTTAAAGTACCACTTTCATCATTCGCCTGTATCATGAAGTCGCATTGTTCATTATATAAGAAAAGAATATTCTTTGTTTTCTTTGTCTTATCAAGTTGTGGCTTAATTGATTTTGTAAGCCATAAGGATGATGCTTTAAGAATATTCGAAAATGCACAGATAAAAAAAAGCCGATAATTACTATTCTCAGGAACACAGAAATGGATCGCTTGTTTTAATCTACTGAGTTCGAATAAAGTCTTCTTTGTATGCCAATATCTAAGCCTTTCGTTATTTATCATCTCAACCTTATTGAAAGGAATACTCTTAGCTTGCTTCAATATTTCGTTTTTATACTTATTGAGTCTATACGTTTGGTATTTTTGACTTTTTGCTTTCGCAATCATAGTGGCTACGGGATTAATATCGCAACCCCAAAAATCTATTCCACTCCGGGCAGCTTCGAAAGCCGTAGTTCCGCATCCACAGAAAATATCAGCCACTTTGTCGAGATTTTGATTCTGGCTACGAGCAAATTCGAATGCCTTAGTTGCAATAAAAGCAGGAAACTTAGCCGGATATGAATGAATTCTGTGCGCTTTTAATTCTCGCTCGCTACCCAAATTCCAGAACGGATCAATTTTTACAGTTTCGAAATTGAATTTTGAAACATCCTCGATCATTATCATTTGTGATTTAAACTTCCTTTTTTAATTGCCGCTATCCCATAGCCCGATTAGAAATAGGATAAAGTAACTTTGCTGTATATAAGGTAAAAGAACTAGTTAAATTCTTTATCCTTAATCTCCATTTATTATCGGCAACCAAGTTAGGTCATTTCTGCTTTTTAGCCTTCTCCATATCTAAAATTTCAACTTTTAGCTAAAAAAACAAAAAAGACATAGATATGTCAAGTATTTTTAAATAAGGAAAACTTTGAAAATAAAGCTATATAGAAACTTAGCAACTAACGATAAGACTTACTTCCAATCGTTAGACCTAATCAGGAAATGATTTAATTTGATGCAAACATTACCTGAAAGATCAATGCACTCCCTTACAAAAGAGAATTATAAATCATGCCTAATTGAATTTAGAAGATTCCCTCAATAAACTCAAGAAGGATTCATAAATTTTGATAACAATACGGTATGTTATTTTCTGCATAAAGCAATATATTCAAAATATTTTCTTAATCCGCCGAATATTCAGAAGCCTCTTCTCTTTGCACAATATAAACAAATCATTCTTTACGTTTTCTTTTAGTTAATGCGCAGAGACATTCCTTTCAACTTCCGTTTTCGGGAAGAAATCAGAAGTTGAAAGAATTAATACTTTACGTCAGTTACCTGAACATGTATTGAAATTATCCGAAGGCAGCTTTTCCATTGCATCACAATAATCGACATAACTCTCATAACATGACTCTAACGTGATTTCACTTTCAGCAACAAATAAGTAGCTTCCGACTTCTCCAACTCTAACCTTGTATTTATTCCAAATATCTGCAGCTAATTCCTTAAATTCTATCTCAAGTTTCTCTTTGCATGCTTCTTTTTCGAGTTTACTTAGATCAATATTTTCATACTTATTATTAGAATTTCCATAAAGAGCAAATCTGTTTATCCCTTCCTTTAATTCTATGAATGATCTATGCTTCTTAATTTTTTCATCAGAAAATGGCTGTCCAAGGTCCATTAAATAAAACATATGCTCTTCTGAATCATAAATAATCCCTCCTTGTAATTTATCAGGCTTGCGATACTCCTCAGAGGCGCGAGCATAGTGATTTAATTTTATATCATACATACTTTCAATCATCGCCTGAAGATCATTTATATTCGATGGCCTTATACAATTTTTAAAAATTTGATAATCTGAAATTAAAGTAACCGCTTCTCCTAACATATTAGGTCCATATGTGGCGATATAATATCGATTAAATAAGCAATTTATTTTCTCAGTTTTTATTTCTTTTGAACTTTCATAAACACCTAAATTATCACATGCCATAATAGCTCTTTTGGGTGAATTCGATAGATAAGTAAAAATCGCAGTCATATGTTAGCCTTCTTAAAACTTGAAATGAATGATTCTATATCTGGAATCTCCTCTATAATCAATTCATAATTTCTTTCGTGCATACTCGTCCGAAACCATCGTATATTACATCCAGATTTTACTACCGCTCTATAAATTTTCTTGATTTCTCGCAACTCGCTTTTCAATCCAATAGTTACGCTTTCTAAAGTTTCACAAGGGTATGAGACACAAGGAGACTTCATCCATCTCTCTAATAAAAATATCCTAACCTCTTTCTCATATTCCCAGTCTTTGAATTTTGTTTTCAAAAAAGGTTCAACGCAGGTTACTAAATCAACAGAAGTAATAACATTGAATTTATTAGGCATCGCTAATTCGTATCTTAGGTCGAAAAAGGATAAGAAATCATTATAAATTGACCAGGGTATATTAACTTGATCTTTTTCAATTAATATACCTTCAAATTGAACTCTCGTTTCGCTTTTAAAACCTAGACAAAACCCAGTGTATTTTATTAGCATAATGACCCCATAGTAGGATATTTAAATTGATTCTTGTAAAACAAGAAACTCTAGTCCTTTCTCTATAATTAAATTTTCCATTTAGAATTAAACGAGTGGCGTCCGGAGGGTTTTCTGATTTTATCATTTCTATAAAATTATTTATTTCATAAGAATTCCGTCCAAAGCTTTGAAAAAAGACTCTCCATTCGAATTCAGTACCTGCTGTTTCAAAATCTATTCGACTATCAAATGGATCATTGAAATTTTGAGGATCTTGAAAATATATAATTCTTTCCTCAATGTTTTTGTAGTTTCGCTGCGTCGGTGAAATGTATTTATAAATACTCAATTGAATCTCGTTTATTTAAAGTTTATGTAAAAAAAATCATTTTCGAAATGCAATATTAACTCATAAACAACGATAAATTACTATATTCAGGTATTAATATGTCAACAAGTTCTAATGTACTTTTTATCGCGGATTTTAAATTTGAACAGAGACGAAAAAGAGAAAATCAAGATGGTGCCACTGGTTCCGCACTCGGGAAGGGACTCACAGATAAAACTATGTGTGACTTAACGCGCTCCTTTGCACAACCCATTTCAGAAAGGGATTACCGAAATCGTGCATTATTCTCTTTGATGAGCAAAACTGGACTTCGTGCGAAGGAAGTAGTTTCTTTAAAATTTTCCAATATTTTTTCTGCTCCTTCCGGTGAATCACTTATCAAATATTTAAAGAAAGGAGGAAACTTAGGGTACGCAGTTATTGCTGAAGAGACGTTAGCTTTTATCCGTGAGTATCATTTTATAATCGATTATAAAGGTGATTATTTCTTCTTATCTATGCCTGGCAGGAATCAATATAAAAGAAATCCGCTAACCACCCGAGGACTGCAATTGATTGTTAATTCTTGGGGTGTTAAAACCTGCTCTGGTCGCATGGTTCACCCTCACGCCCTGAGATTCACAACAGGAGCGAAGTTACTCGAAACTTCCGGCTCGATCGCGGCCCAGAAGGTACTGGGGCATTCAAGTCCCGTAACGACATCCAAATATTATACTAAACCCTATTTTGATGGATCTAAGTTCCTTAGTTGGGAATGAAACGAAGAAATGACCTTGCTTGATAAACTTGAAAATAAACCACTTCAAGAATTGATCGAATCCAGAGAAATTGTTAGCTTAATGGTTCCTCCATATAAATACCGAGTGGAAGAATTCTATAATTGTCCAGTATTCGTCTCAAAGTATATTTGGATTCAGCTAGAAAGAATAAAAGGGCTTACACATTTTCACAATTACTTTACCCGAATTGTCCATGATTTAATAGCTGGAAGCATTTCACGTGTTGTTGAAAAAGAAAATCTGAATGAAGAGATATTCCTTGCCCGTTTCAATTATACTCAACCTCAAAAGAATAAATTGAGAGCATTTCGAAAAATCAAAATTTTAAAAGAATCTGAACAAAGTTTCATTTTAATCTTAGATATCAACGAAAATTAACTTCATTTTGATTAGATAGTTTCTTTCCGCAATATTCTATAGTCGTCATTTAAACAAATAAGTCTCAATTCATAAATAAAATATAGGTGAATCCCTGGCCGACTTTTGCTTATTAAAAAAAATGAGTAATCTTTATTACTCCTTAGCTTTAAGGCTGACTTGATCTATGCATCGATCAAAGCCACCCAAATATTTTCAGAATCTTCGCATGTTTACTTTTCGCCAAAACAAACCATTCATGTTAACTTCCGGGGGTCAACAGGAGTGATTTTTTTTAGTATTGGTAGTATTCGTCATCCAACCAAGGATAGACTCTTAGAGACTCGTCGATGGCCCTCTGAGTCAGCAATCCAAAGGCCTTTTTACCACCTTTAACCTGTTCTAATGCTTCATAGGCATCCTTTAGATTTGTCATATAGCCGATAACGAAATGCCTAACGACATTAATAATCGCGTCAAAGTCATCCTGAATTTCTTTATAGGCTTTTACACCATACTTCTTTTTGTATCCCGCAACCGCTGTTCCGACAACTGCTGCTTTAGAATATCTACCTACCTTCATCGGGAAATTCTCAGCATACTCCATAGGTTTGATTTCCTTTTGCTGTAGCTGATTAGAGAGTTTCTCCATCTGCCTTTCTACTTTACTTTTCTTGTTACTTTTGATATTTGAAGCTTTATTCATTAAGCTCCTCCGTTATTTAAATTTTAAATCTTTTCAATATTTCCCTTACCCTTAAGAAGCTTATCTTCGAAATCGAATGTAAGAAATATTAGAAATCATTTTGATCTCATATATCTATTCTATGGGAAACTTTCTATTTCTCAAAATCATAATGGAAAAAAGTTCACCACTTTTTTTTTAGATAACAAGGTAGGTTCGTAAAGTGATTTTATGTGAATTGAATATTCAAATCTTGGGATAAAAATTTTTTCTTAAAAAATCGAAACTTTTTCCCAGAGTGATTTTGAGAAAATGGGTAAGTTAAAAACTATGGTTATTTTTGACCTATATGATCAGCATCAGCAAGCTACTATGAGAACATTTATTATTCTATTCTTGATCCAATCATAGCTAACACCACTCAAGTTTTTTCTCGTAAACTTTCCCAAAACCAGGAATGAAAGTTCCGTATGGGTAAATCAAAGGATAAAGAAGAAGGTTGGAAAGAGCTAACGCAAGAAGGCATAACGCAGTTTAAGACGATCTTGAGCGCTATCCAGAGATTTCAGAGTATGACATTGAGATCAGCAACTACCAAAGGGGCTCATTGGGATTTTAAAAAAGATCTGCTGAAAGCAAAGGAATGTCGGATATATGTGAAGGCTACAGATGATAAGCATGTGTTCCAAGTTTACGCTGAGATAGTTGAGGGTGACAAAGTTCGCCGCAGTGAGTTTGTGTTTATTGATGGAATAACCGAAGCACGGGAAGTTTTTGAAAATCAAGGCTGGTTAGAGCATCCGGTCTTCAGTATTCTGTCCCTGAGTGACATATGTAGGGATCATAGCGCATAATGGTGCAAAAAGTCCTTTGATCCGGGCATTCACTGAAACCAAATCAAAGGACAATCGGAAAGTCTTAAATTGTCTTTTGCGAGAAAGTTTCTTTCCTTATTCTAAGAAAAGAATTTCCTTCAATTTTTTCAGTATTTCACTTTGATGCTTGAGAAAAATAGCGCAATACCGAATTTCATTTTTGGAACTTTCAATCGAAAGAAACAGGTCCGTCAATTTGTTGAGTATAGTTTCCAAAGAAACGGAAAGATAATCTTTGTACCATGAATCGAGAGAATACTCCCTATAGGTAGGGGAAAAGAGCTTTAGCAAATTTATTCTGCTTACTACAGATCCGACCCCTGAAGCGGAATTTAATTCTGTTATCGAATCCAGTAAAGAGAAAAGCATTCTATCCAGTTCGTTGTTTTCCAGTGATGCAAACAATTCTCGTAATTTTTTGTCCCTCAATCGTAGCACTTGACTGATATTCAAATCGACGAAATTTATTGCGTATCCAAATTCAGAGCCGAGCCCATTCATTTCTATTCCATGTATTTGAACCGCAATATAGCTAGAGTGACCTTGACAACCAAGTTCATAGTCGAAATATCCTTCACCTATTTCCAATCTCTCTCTTCCGTTATCGAAATTGTAGTTTTTACCAGATATGTTTTTAATATAGTTTTTGATTTCTATGCTTTTCAAAACACCTTCGTAATATGAAAAATTATTCTCCCCGAGGTAATGACTGCTAATGATCGCAATTTTACTTACATAGATTCCTTCTTCGTTAAGGATGTGGATTCCGAACGATCTCAATTTCGAAATAAACAAAGCTTCAAAGCCAATTTCAAATTCAAAATTTTCGTTTTGCTGAATCAATGTAAAGAGGTTAAAAGATACTTTCAAATCATCCATATCGGTATAGAAAATGAACTCAGTTTCATTCTCACTATACTTAGGCTCGAAGCTGTTCTCAAGTGAATAACAACCAGCTTTAATTTGAAGTTGAATTTCCCCAATGTAGAGATTCTTCTCGTTCAATTCCTTGAGATTTTCTTCAACCTGTTCTAACCCAGATTTTAAACCTTTGGGCTTCTCTGTATTGCTTATCATATTTGCAATACTCCTATTATTGTATTTCAGCCTATCCTGTATCTAACCAGATCTTATTCGTTCATACCTGGTTCCTCAAACCCGAATGAGGACTGATATTATAATTAGTGAAAAGTTTTTGAAGATTGAATTTGGTAGAACTGTAGATGTTGAATTAAGAGCCTCGGCTCTGTGAATAGGTAATCGTCCTTGATTGTACAAAAATTCGCGGTACTTATGTTGTTGAATTGTTTTGTAATAAGAAGCGTTACTAAGGACAAATTCGGCTTATGTCGTGTAAGGTATTAGAATCGAATGAGACCTAATCAATCAGGCCACGATAAGTTTTTTCTAAAAATATGAAAAGAGAGTTAAAATTTAGTAGAGGAATTTGAAATATACGCTGGCCTGGGATTAGACCTCCCTTGAGAGAGATTAACTTTGAATCTGAAAAACCCTTTTGACTACCTTGGCATCGATACCATTCGACTTTTTATTGAAGGCCCTAACGTTGAACAGAACGACTTTCTTCGAGCTTTACGAATTAGACAAGGTCAGAGGGGGGACCGATTTTATGATCGTGCCAATGGAGTGATGATCATCGAGGTTTTCAAAGACGGATTTAGATTCTACATTATCAGTTTTTCTCTATCTCGCCTCTACAATGGAGTAAATTACTCTTCTTATGCCCCATTCGACTACGAAGATTTAGTAAAAAGGCTAATGTCGATTTTAGAAGTCGCAGGATTTGTGGTTAAAGATTGGGCTGCTGTGAAGTTATCTAGACTGGACGTGTTCTTGAATATAGAATTGGAACACTCTTATGAGTATTATGCTCCAATCCTAAAGACGATTTCCCTACCTCGAACAGAATCGAAAAGCTACGAAACATCCAAGTATCTGAAGAACAAACGCTTAACGTTGATGACCTATGATAAGAAGACACAACTCGAAAAAAGGAAGAATTTGAAAATTCAAGATAATGTTCTGAGGATTGAATTGAGGTATTTGAAGGCTCAAAAAATTAAACAGACCTTCGGAGTCAACTTGCTGCACGAGCTAAAGGCAGAGCATATTGAGAAAGACTTTTATAAAAAGTTGGAATCGGCTTTTTCTGAATTAGGTAAATTCTCTGTTTATCCCACTCTGAGCTTAAGCCGTAAGAATGAATTTGTAAAATACTTTAAGGAAAAGAAAGCACGGTTCCCCGAAAAGTTAGGAATAATGGTAAATTCATTCTACAGGAAAGATAAAATAGGGAAACTTCAAGAATTATTATCTGCAATGAGAAATACGTCAATTCAATCGGAAAAATCTTCGGAAGCTCAGAGAAAAAAGAAGGAACGCGATATAAAGAAAGCTCTGTCTTTTGTGAATCTTGGAATCTTCATAGATTTTGAAAAAAGGGACTTCGGCCAATCCTTGAATCTAATCAAGAGTGTAGTGTTTCATAGACAACTTAAAATTGCTCGGCTCGACGAAGTAGTAAAAGTTGAGCATAGAAGATACAATAAAAATGAGGGTGCTATGGATTTCAGTATGTTCTCCTGGGATGATGTGCAAAGGATACTATTGAAAGCATCTTGAGGACTGATACTTTATAGTTTTTTTTAATAAGTATTCTAACCTACTCTCTATCATTCAGCACTCATCATGTTTTCTCATTTTTATATTTAATTATAAGGGATTTTTTACTTCTACTTCCATTCATAATTTCCTCATTTCTATTTTCTCCCACTTCTAAGTAAACTTTTACGTTCTCTCACTAATTAAGCATGAGTGAGATCGGGACGAATAATATTGTTAAGTATTCTAAAAGGTATATATCGGAAAGCTACAGCTTTTTCATCGAGTTGCTTTACCGACTTGGATTTGATATACGGAAAGAATTTGAGGGAACAGAAAACAAAAGAATTACCTACTTTTCAAGTGAAGGTTATGTAACATTCTTCCTGAGTAATAGAAAGAATCAGCTTTTCGGATTCATCAGTAATCATTTTCTTTCTAGATTAGGAATTTATAAAGAATGGAATGGTAGATTTATCTCAAGAAGGGATCTTGCAGAGTATAGAAAACAAAGAAACTTAGCTTTGTCTGAACATCCTAATTCCGATATTCTCTACATTGATCTCGATACTCACAATCCTACTTTTTTTAATATTCCATTTACTTCTTACGTTCAGTTCATTCAAAAACTCCTTAGTGCTGTTGAAGAGAACCTAGGTTGTGTTCCAGTATTTTGTGAGATCTCAAGATTACGTCGTGGTGCTCATATTTTTTTCAGAACTGAGAATACTTGGGATAAGGAAAACATATTTCTTTTGATCGAGCGTGTATTGAAAGCAACTGATAATAGAATTAAACTGGAATTGAGAAAGGAACAAGGTAAAGGTTATAGACTTCCATTTGCTTGGGACTATTTGCCTTACTCAATAGAAAGGAAAACAATTATACGTAGTATCCCAGTGGCTTTGAAGGAAACGTTGAGAATCCTGGATTCAAATCTTTACAAGATTAACTACAATACAGCTTCGGGAGTGTTGTATCAGAATAACACTGAGTTACTATCAGAGAGTTTCATTTATAAAATTGAAGGTAGTGGATCGATTTGGAAGAAAGAAAGACAGCATAAGGAAGGCGAATCTAATTCATTCCAGATTACTGAGGGAAATCGAGTCGGCGGAGAGAAAACAATTTTCAAAGTTCTGAATTATTGCTTATCCAAAGGAATGGATTACGAACAGACAAAGGAATTTTGCCTTTCTTGCAATGCAGGGAGTAAGGATCTTACTGCGATCGCAAAGAATCCAAATGGTAAAGAAGAGAAAGATCTTAAAACTCTTTACGAATATTGCAAAATAAACTTCAAGAGTGAGTATGCTCCTTCAAGTCTAAGTGAGAATGAGGGTAAATCATTTCACTCAAACTTACAATATCTGACTCCTATAGATCTCCAATGGATTGATGCTGAGGTTTATTATTCCTTTGATTTTTCTCGAAACAAGACTTTTGATAATCTTAAACTTATTATGAAGGAAGTCGTTGGCAAATTCAATTACGATGTTTATGTGAACAAAAGAAAAATCTCAGATTCAGTAAGGCTAAAGAAGGAAGTGAAAGAAAAGCTTTGTGAGGGCGCTCAGTTCAGTGATTCATTCTTTTATTCATTAAAGCGGCACTATAAAATTAAGTTCAGCGTAAAAGAATTTAAGAATAAGATTCTGAATCAAACTCGGATATTTGCTCCAATTGATAACGGCATCAAAGGTGGATTTCTAAATCTACCGTATATTCGATCATGTAAACAATACACTCTTACGTATGACAATCTATGGATGGAATATTTTGGAGACCAATTCAAGAAGAAAATTTCGTAGTATCTAAGATTTCTTATAACTGTCTCTGTTCTCTATAAGAAAACTTCCCACTCAGCTTTTAAATGAATGGGATCGTATGAGTGAAATCAATTTCAATGGTCTTTGTTTTGTACCCGCCCTAAGGTTTCCGAAGTAACAGGAAACTGAGATTTAATTCCTAAAGACGGGACTCATTTTGATTTCTCTATTTATTTAAGAATTTATTCCTGCTATCCAAATAAAAAGAAACGATTTTTTAGGTGAGATTAATAAAAGTCAATTTGACCTGAATTAGAAATTTGAATTTTATTTGATCAATAATATTTGAATAATAAAAATAACAAATATGGAACAAGTTCCGTCATTTATTGATTTCAAAAAAATTATAATTATAGGAAATCGAACTCAAGAAAAGAACTGCGCTATTTGTAAGAGAGAGTTTTCAAATAAGATAAAACCATCTAGAGAACATTTGTTCCCCGAGAGTATTGGAGGAACCATAACAGTATTCGGAATATATTGTATCAAATGCAATTCAACCCTTGGAAAGGGTATAGATAAAGATCTATTCGAAAATTTTCAATTTCCTGCAACTGTCTTAAATGTTTTCAGGTCAAATTCCAATCCATTGCCTAATTTTAAAGTAAAACTCAGTAACTCGGGAGACCAGAAAAATATCGCTGTAATAAAGCCCGGTGGTCTTATACAGCAGGATAAGTGGATTGAAGAAGAAATCTCAAATAACAAAAGAAATATAAAAATTAGAGGAAATACCGAACAAGAGATATTGAATAAAGCAATAAAGGTCGAAAAGAGTCTTCTTGAGAGGAAAAAACCATATCACAAAGGAGCAATCAAAGAACTCGATAGAAGCGTTATCCTAGAGGAAAGCTTAATGGATTTCGATTTAAGCTTTTCCACAGGAAATCTAAATGTTTTGCTTTCTATTCTAAAAATGGCATTCACATATTGCTTAAAAGAAAATGTACCTCTCGAATTTATTAGTCATATCCCTTCATTATTGAAGAAAGAGGATAAAAGACTTGGTATAGTTATACCTTACCCATATCCCCGCCTTTCCTCTGACGAAATTTCTAAATTAGACATTTACCATAGTATATTATTGATTGGAGTTTCAAAGCAGAACGAATTATTCGCAGTAGTTGAATTATTCTCATGTTTTAAATATCATGTTTTTTTGAGTTCTAGATTCGAAGGTCCGGACTTTGCAACTTTTATCAGTCAAAATTGTATTACCGGAAATGAAAAATCTGATCCTAAACCCACATTAAATTATGAAATCTTTGTGACTCCGAAAGAAATTACGGAAGCCCAGGTTATTGAAGGATTTGAGAAACAAGTAAATCCTTTTCGCTCTCTGATTGATCGGATTATTTGGTCGCATCTTTTAGATAAAAAATTGGACTTCGATTTCGGTCCCTTAAAAAAAGGAGAAATAATAAATGAGTCCCGACTTCAAGAAATTCTTGTACAACGAATACATCCTAATCCTACCTTCGAAATACTAAATCATTAGAAAATATTTGGAGAATCTAATTAATGAGCAAAGTAAGTAAATTTATTATTAAAGGAATTGATGGTGTAGAAATTAACGCAGGCGGACTGCAAATGTGGGATAATTTGCTATTGAAACGAGCAAGTAACTACGATCACCCTGCTGAAAGCCCTCTACAATTCAGAAGAGTCGCCACTGTCGGAAATGATAAGTGTCTTACTTTTATTGAGCTCCAATGGTATCAAGCCATTGAATACGTTGAAGATAAGGAAGAAGGTCAGTACGAAATTAAAAAGTGGTCTCTTATTTCGAATGATTCCAATATTTCATCAATTACTCAGAATTTTTACAGTAATGTTGGCCAAGTAGCAGGCAAAGATATAATCATAAAAATAGAGAACATAAACACCAATATAATCTTCGATACTCTTATAAAATCTGTCGAAAAATCATTAGATATTCCCGAACCAGAGAAGAACAAAATCATTGATTCAATTAAAAGCATCGCATCCAACCAATATGTAAGTGGACTTTCTACAAGTTTGATTTTTGACGTTCTTAAAAATCTAATCCAGGGATAAATCTTCTGAAGTGAAACCTATAAGTTTTATTCCGAAATAAATGAAAGTTATTATTTCGGAATGGTTAATAGTCACTGAATTTCTTTATCAAACATTTCCTTCGCGCGAGAACACGTCTCTTCTGAATTGGTATAGAAAAGTGTCGGCATGGTTAGTGAAACAATTAAGTTTTGAGTACAGTCCATTGTAAGCAATCCGACATTTCTATCAAATTTCTTAATTTTACACCCTTTCTTAAATACGTATTTACTTGGAAAAAATGCTTCATAGGCAGAATCGCCAGTATCAAGACATTTAGTGGGAAAATCTTTTTTCGAATGAACGTAAAAGAAAATATACCAATTCTTCGTATTGATAGAAATAAATTGCTCAAGTTGATTGCATCGCTCCTCACTGGGCGTATAAAAATATTCGGAATCGCCGCACGCAATCGTATTTATATCCTCTAAGCCTTCTAACTTTCTGAGAAATTGATTTTTACATTCAGTGTTGCTCTTCTTTATTCCAGAGAGCGAAAGATCTATTTTCATAGCTTGCTTTGTTTCAATTACATTCTTGCATTGAAGTTCCTTTGTATCAAGATACCAGCTATTTTCTTTATCTGCTGAGAACAGAGAAACGGAAAATAGAACAGCGATAGTGAATAAAATCTTTTTCATAGATTGCTCCTAAGTTTTAATAAACGTCTTTTCTCTCATTCTCGAATATAGAATAAAAGGAAATTGATTTTTCTAATACAGTGGATTTTCCAGGCTTTAACCTACGCTCGATGAGAGCATGAAGCCAGGTGAATGAATAGGTATTCCCAAGTTTGCTTAGGAATATCTGCATACTACTTATTCTTGCAGTTAAGACATGTTACCATAGGATTTGCTCTCCGAATTATTGTTTTGAAAGTTAGGTGAAATCGAAGAAATATTCCTGAGGTCATAGTATAACCGCTGTTTTGTTGAAAAAAACAGACATTATACCCCGAATTGAATGGAAATTGCTTACTATTTTCAGAACAGACATTATACGGTCTGGTTTAAATTACAAGAAAATTCTACATTTTTTGGGTGAATTTAGAAACGTATGAGAAGAGCTTTCGTAAAAAATTAGGCGCAAAAGTTAAAGAATTGAGAATCGAAAAAGGACTTACTCAAGAAGATATGGAGGATAGTTCAAATGGGATACCATATAGAACATTTGTAGAATTGGAACGGGGAAACTCTAATGTTACGATTCACACTTTAATAAAAGTAGCTCTGAGACTTGGAGTAAAACCTAAAGATCTATTTGATTTCTAAAATCCTTCCTTGATATATAAATTTTGTCTTTTCTTAAATGATTAAAAAACTATTACCTTTCGAAAACGAAATAATTGGCTCTCAGATTACAGATGATTCAGGGGCTCAGCACGATTCAAATTTATCACGCGTGATATATTTGATAGAAAATTATCTAATCAAAATTAAAACAGATAATTCCGGTTGGGACACTCTTTATCAAGATCCAGAAGATGGCAGATACTGGGAAGCAACTTATCCTCAGAGTAGCATTCATGGTGGTGGACCAATTAGTCTTTTTGCACTTACTGATGAGCAGGCGAAAAAGAAGTTTAAATTGTCTTAGTTAATAATTCTATTATTAGTGCTAAAAATAGAAATGGTATGAATAGAAAATTGATTTTAACATTTATAGTTTTTTCGGTCAGTTACTGTAACGATCTGAATTTTAAATCACAGATCATGTATGTCAAAGAGAGACAGACTGCATCATTCTATTTTGATCCTGAACTCCGCGAAAGTAAAATCGAAGATCTAAATGAAAGAACAGGAGTCGCAGTTGCTGAGCAATTATTTCGGTTCGATTTCAAATCGTTCAAAATTCTTAAATTATATAAAATTCAACATGGCATGTCTGAAGGTTATGCGCTTTCAGATTATTTTACTTCCGAGGTTCCTATTCTCAAAAGAGAATTAAATGGCTCCAGCAGCGAATCATTTTTAGGTCAATGGGGATCATTTTCTGAGTTCGAAAATACAGTTGGCTTTGATGAAATCGAAGGTTTGAATTTCAAGAAGGAAAATGGAAAAATCAATTTGTGTTATTTTGGCTTAGATCAGAATTGCTATGAAGATATAACGATAAATTGTAAACAATATGACTGTGAGATCAATCAAAAGCAGAATGTCGCTTTAGGTAAATTTAAAATATTGAATAATCGTGTTATTGAAGTTACGCAATTTGAACGGTATAGCTCTAAAAAATATGGTGAAAATTTTCACTTTCAGGATGGCTCCGAAGTGATTCGAACACCCAATAAGTTTTTACTTAATTTTCAGGATTAAAAAGAATTCAAGTTTCCAACATTAAGTGAATATAGACTTCTCCTAACTCTGCTTCTCACTTCATTCAAGCTTGCTCATGAACCATCGTTTCGATTCTGTATGTTCATTTTCTTTTCTTTCTGAAAACAAAATCATAGAAAAAATTTCTTGTTTTTAATGCTGGTATCGAGCTTTGCTTTTTTGCATAAAAATTTATGCAAGCAGCTCTAAAATTACCACCTTCAATCATTCCCAATCAATCCGACAGAGACAAAGCAAGTTGGTCTGAAATCTGTATGTTTCTACAATGGAAAGACAACCGCCCTCTACCATTTTCATCAGCACACGAGACGCAAAATAAGCCACCCACTAAAATGAGGATCGTTCAGGATCTGAATTTTAGTACCGCAAAAATTCTACCCTCTCCCCCTAAGCCTCTCACTTCAGCACAACTTAAGGAGAAACGTAAGAACCCTGCAATCAATATTCCTTTCTTTACTGAACTAACAAAGAAGATACTGAATGATTTCTACCCTAAATATTGCATTAATTGTCCGGACAAATTACTGACTAAGGAGATCTCAACTCAACCTGAATTGATCCGCTGTGAGAAATGTAGATATCTAACGTCAAGGCTGAGCTACACTCCTCTGCATCACATGAAACTTCCTCTGTGGATGTTCTCATACGTTTTCTACGAGAGCATGATTCAACACCCAAAGGTAGTTACCTCAACTGAGATCAGCAAGAGACTGAAAATATCCTACAAAGGTGCTTCACTTCTAAAGAAACGATTCCAGCTTTTCGCATCACAGCAATTACCAAAATACAAGAAACTGACGTATGATGCCCTCGATCAAGAGTTCAAAGGATTTACCCTACCACCCGACGAAAACACTGATATTACCCATTTAATGGAAAACAGACCCTACGTTTCAGCAGATACAATGGTCCTTTTTTCCGCTTCTGAGAGAGCAAATGGAGGTAGAAAACGATACAGACATGGTGGTTCAACAGCTTCTATTTACCTTTCTGAGAGTCTTGGAGGCAGGCAAGTAGGCACCTTAGTTCACACAATTGGAGTGAAAAAAGGCCCTGTTTTCTTCAATTCAGTGCCAAATCAGAAGGCTAACACCCTTGGACCCATCATCAAAGATCACCTTCCTTTACACACTCCATTGATGACTGATGAAGGGTATCCTTGGCTTTGGGGCATTTACTCTAACCACAGATCTGTAAACCATTCTGCCCGATCAAAGGACATACGCTACAGATGGGCTAAAGATCGATGGTCCAAGAATGGAGTTCACAATCAAGTAGCAGAGGCAAATCACAGAGTTTTGAAATCTGCTTTTGCTTCGTACTATTATATCCGTCCCGA
>NZ_CP040840.1:1042500-1050000 GCF_006874765.1 Leptospira weilii | reverse complement strand
GAGCGTTTTTGATCTTTCTGATTCTAAAAACCTTTTCAATTTGTGGGGTTGGTTATGGTCAAATCCTATCACTACTGATCCTTATTAAAACAGAATACCGTTTTAATTTGAGCACAAATCCCGCGTTAGACGCAGAATTTTGGACACGTTATTTATGTAGAGATGAGGTAAACGCCAATTCTTTTTTATAAGAAGGATGCTTTCCGATCCTCGCGTTCATTTTCGACCATTGTTTTCAGATAAGAATGAATTTCGGGATCGTTGTCCTGTATCAGTTGCCAAAAAGAAAAACCCCGAATTTTATACTTCTTTAACAGATTCATCTTTGTTTCGAAAGATCGTCTGTTCATATAAAAGGCGACCCGATCGCAACCTCCCAGAGTATACCAAAGAGAAGGATCGTCGTAAACCCGTCCTTCGTGACGGTATAAATACGGTCGTAAGTAGATCCAATCTCCGGATTTTTTCGCTTCCTTGAAAATTTTAGACATATCGGTCGGCTCTTCGGATCTCGGATTCCAATTCATTTTAATATATTGTGCTCTGGAATAGAATACCGCTTTGGAAGGGGTATCGCAGTTCAGCGACCAGTCGTATCCGTAAGTCGGAATGGCCATATACAATTTTGAATTAGGAATTCTTTGTGTAGAATATTCTAATATTTTCTCAATCCACCAGGACGGCGCTTGAGGGCCAGGCCCGGGAAAGGCGTTTTTCCTAGGGTGTAATTCGTACGCCATGATTTTGACCTTATCGGCGATCTTTCCCAAAAATTCATAGTCATGAGAAAGTTGTCCTCGGTAAGCCTCGTAAAAATCCACCTGCATCCTCTTTCCGTTTTCTTTGCAATAATATTCGGAAGTCTTTTCTGCGGAGGTTTTTGGATGAATCGCGACCGATAAAAGTTTTTTCTTCTTTTTCAATTCCTCGGATAGTAGAGATAAAAAAGTCTCAAAGCTTTCCTTTTTATCGCAGGTCATCCCCTCGTAGTCGATATCGATCCCATCATATCCGTAGGCTTCGATTTCTTTTATGATTTGTTGTATGTGATAGTCGCGAACCTTCGTGTTTCCTTTGAATCCGATCGCATCCGATACTTTTTCAAAATCGTTTTCCCAACGGAATATGGTAGGTATAATTTTGGTTTTAGGAGAGATCGTTCTCAGAGCCCATATGTAAACTTCTTGCGCCCGGGGATTCCAAACGGATTTGATATTACCCGTATTGGTTCTGCCCCCTTCCAATGTATAAAGAAAAGGATGTATCTCATCGTATAATCGTATGTTTTGCGTCATCGCGACGATATCTGAAGACCAAGTGGAAGCAAGAAATTCCTTTTTTACTTTTTGATTTCCTTCTTCGGAACCGTTAAAAAAAGCCAGTATCTCGGAGTCCGGCAGACGAAACTGATAACTTGTTAATCCAAAATTCTCTCTTACAAAAAATCTTAAATCCTGAAACTTTGAGCCATGATTCTCTGAAATCGGAACATCGCTTCCCGAAGGTCCTTGCAAAGATCGCAATGAAAGGATCGCAATGATTAAGATCGAAATAAAAAAAAGTGTAAGCTTAAATTTCAAGGCGCTGATTTTTCGGCTGAACTACGGTTCCCAACCAATCTAATTTGAGGATTACATATTGAAAAGTGAATTCTAATTTTTCTTTATATGCAAGAGGTAAGAACCTTATGAAAGAGTTCCGAATGATTTTAGTACGAACTTAGATCTGGATTCCTCTTTTTTTGAGAATATCCAAAGCGGTCTGTCTGAGCATCGGATGGATCCGAAACTCGGAAGCCTCCAGAAAGCCGGAACCGGTCGGAACTCCGGATACTGTCGGATCGGTTGGCTCTGACTTAAATTTATCGGCTCCGACCCACTGGCTGAAAGCCCAGATCATTCTTTGGAAAATTTCATCAATCCGCTTTTGGTATCCGGCCTTTTTGTAATAACCGTACGCAAGCAAGGGCATTTTCTTTTCATACATAAAATGATCTCCCAAACGAACCAGCCCATCTTTATATTCCGCTTTTATAAAAAGATCTCTGGCCTTTCGGATATCACCCTCGTTGAAAGCTCGATTGCCCTCTCGAATTATTTCCGCTCTTTCTCTGGGATCCATATATTTAAAACCATCGGACATTTTTCGGATTTTCGCAAGTGAAAAACGGAGAGAATCAACTTACCAGAAATTCCATATACGACCCAAGTTGCCGCAACCTACAAAAACTACAATCCAAAGCAAGGAGATGAAGAAGTTTGCGTTTTACAGCGTGACTACTATATGAATGGTACGCAAACTTCCCTTAAAAACCGGACGGAATTCCGACCATATCTAAAATTCCGAAAATTCGCACTTTTTTTAGAACTCTCTTGCAAAGACCCGGCCTCTCAAAAAATAATTCTAAGATATTCGAAAGAGGAAATCATGAACGAACTAAAAGTAGGTTCCAAGGCTCCGAGTTTTACGGGGATTAACGAAAAAGGGGAAAAAGTGAAACTATCAGAACTAACCGGACCGAAAGGAATCGTACTCTATTTTTATCCGAAAGATCAAACACCCGGTTGCACTACCGAAGCCTGCGATTTTAGAGACAATTTTTCCAAAATCAAAAAAACAGGATTTAACGTGGTCGGAATTTCGAAAGACAGCGTAAAATCTCATCAGAAATTCATTGAAAAACAGGAGTTAAACTTCACTCTGATTTCCGATGAGGACGGAAAAATTTGCGAAGACTACGGAGTCTGGCAATTAAAGAAATTCATGGGAAAAGAATTTATGGGAATCGTACGTTCCACGTTTCTTATCGGAACCGACGGAAAAATCCTAAAAGTATATCCCAAGGTAAGCGTAAAAGGACACGTAGATGAAATCCTTTCGGACATCAAAGCACTGGAGAAAAAATGAAACTGGATAAGAACAAAATCCAAACCTCAATCGGAAAAAATCCTTCCAAGACGTTTTATAAATTACAACTTCTCTTCAAAGATCATTTTCCCGAGAATCTAAAAACGAAATATTCGCTTCAAACTTCCTCCGGAATTTTTACAGGAGATAACGGACAAATATTCACGGACGAGACCGAAAAAATCATCTACTTAGGGTTAGGCGATTCTTCCAAAGTAAAAACGAGAGGAATCGCCCAGCACTTTTTCTCCTTCGGAGAAAAACTCAGAAAATGGAACGGAGTGGGTCTTGAAATTCATCTTCCGAAAATTCTTACTACCGCACTTCCCGCAAATCTGCTCGTCTATCAAATCATAAACTCGTTAGAACAAGGAGCTTATGCGATCAACGTTCTCGCCAAGGAATTCAAAGAAAACTCCAAGAAAATCGGAAACGTTTCCCTGATTCTCCAAGACGCGGCAAAAGTTAAAGAGGCCGAAAAAGGACTCAGACGGGGAAAAGTGGTCAGCCGCTATGTCAACGGAGCCCGTTTTATCGCGCATCTTCCCGCAAATCACTTCACGCCGGAAGACTTCGTTTCTAGATCGAAAGAAATCGCAAAGGACAACGGACTTAAAATCACTGTCTTTGACGAACCTCAATTGAAAAAAGAAAAGATGGGAGGAATTCTCTCGGTCTGCGAAGGCTCGGATAAAAAGGCGAAGATGATTCTTCTAGAATATACTCCTGCCAAACCGAGCACAAAGAAAAAACTCGCAATCATCGGAAAAGGTCTTACCTTTGATTCCGGAGGAATCAGTATCAAACCCGCACAAGACATGCACGAAATGAAATACGACATGTGCGGAGCGGCCGCGGCCATCCATGCGATCGGCGCAATCGCCGAACTGGGATTAGGTGTTCCGGTTATCGCGGCAATCGGAGTCGCGGAAAATATGCCGGATGCGGCCGCGATCAAACCGGGAGACGTTTACACGGCTCACAACGGAATTACGGTAGAAGTTCAAAATACGGATGCGGAAGGCCGTCTGGTTTTAGGAGACGTCCTCTCCTACGTCGGAAAAAAATTCAAACCGGACTACATGTTGGATCTTGCAACTCTAACGGGAGCGATCATTATTTCTCTCGGACACGAGGCCGCCGGAGTCATGAGTAATTCGGAATCTCTCACAAATCTGCTCAAAGAAGCGTCGGCCTCTTCGGATGAAAGGATCTGGGAAATGCCTCTTTGGGAGGAATATTCGGAAGATTTAAAGAGCGATATCGCGGATATTCGTAACGTCGCGGGACGAGCGGGCGGCTCCTTATCCGCCGCAAAATTCTTAGAAAGATTCGTGGATCCCGGAATCGCTTGGGCACACATCGACATCGCGGGAGCAGCTTGGAGAAAAAAGGCGTCCGGAACTCAGATCGGAAACGGACCGACCGGATACGGGGTTCGACTGTTGGTGGATCTTGCGGAAAAAATCGGAAAAAAGAAATAGAAAGTTCAATTCGTACATTAGATTTATGTGTTGAATATATCCTTCGGCGCGGATATTTTTATCAATTACAAAAATCTTTCTTAAAAAATGGACTTAACTTTTTATAATAGAGTTGTTGAAAAATTCCATAGTGGAGTTTAAAAACTGGTTCTAATCGCCCATTTCAATGAAACGGAAACAGAGAAAAAATTAATTTTTCAAAAACTCTCTGATCTTTATTTTTCTTAAGAAAGAATCGTAATGGAACCTATTTTAACTTTCGCCGATCGATTTCAAAAACGAATCTTAGCATTCAATCGGTTTTCAAAATCCTTCGCTCTAAAATTGACCTTAATCGTTTTGATTGTATTTGGTTTTTTTCCTCCCGTTTCCGGTTGTCTGGATGCCGAACCTTCTAAAGTGAATGAAATCCCACTCCCACCGGAAACGACACGAGTTCGATTTGAAAAGAATTCTTTTCCGGATTTTGTGCAAAATCTTCCGCTAAAATCGGAGCGGACGCTTTGGACGTATAAAAAACAGAATATCGTTCGACGTTACGATACGATTGCCGTTTTAAACATTCCCCTTTTGTTTCAAGACGATTTGGAACAATGCGCAGATTATGCGATGCGCATTTGGGCGGAGTATCATAAACAAAAAAACCGTTTAAACCGTCTGTATCTTTTTGATTATAACGGAAATCGAAAGTTCTTTTCCGAAAGCGGACTTTCCTATTCTTCTTTTTTGAGAAAGGCCTTTGCATCTTCCAATTCTTTTTCCCTTAAAAAAGGAGGAAGGATCATTTCGGAAAAGGAGTTACGACCGGGCGATCTTTTTGTTCAAAATGAATCGGGAGGAATCGGACACGTTTCCATGATTTTGGATTTGTCGGAAAACCGAAATGGAGATAGATTTTTCCTAATCGGATTCAGCTTTATGCCCGCCCAGGAAATGCATATCGAAAAAGCTCCAAAAACATTCGGTTCTCACGGTTGGTTTACCTATTCCGGTTTTCTTTCTCATTTGAAAGTTTCTTATCCCTACGGGAACTCCGTTTTGAGAAGATTCTAAATTACAAAAACCGAATGGTAGAGAGAAATTTAAAATCCCATCCCCAAATCTTAGAATGTGCGAATTTCCCAACAGCGAAAGAGTCTGCTCGAAAACCTATAGGGATAATATGCGGGAACTCGGGCAGAACGCTTCCTATCATAACTTACCCAGAAGTATTTGGATCCCGAAGATAAATCTGTCGGAATTCCGACAAATCCTCTCTGAAACTTAGTTCCCACGACGCGCCCCTTAGGAAGCGTTGTGCCTGAGTTTCCCTTATTTTTGGGTGGAGGAGAATAAACTCTATTTCACTCTCTACGGGTCGCGAAATAGGTGGAAAGGTTCGGGAGATTTTTCTCTATCAGAAAATCATACTTTTTGCAAGTAAAAAGCCTCATTCTTGTCGGAACACTTGAAAAATATCAGTTTTTGATCCTTATGATCCCAAAAGCCTTCTTAAGTTGTGGGTAAGGTTATGGCTTCCTAAACTCAAATCCCACTCCCCAAGGGTCGCGAGATAGGGCGCGAAAGGTATAACTCAGCAAAACGCTTCCTATGGGTCGCGTTTTATGTTCTAGCCAACATCGGAAATAAAAAAGGAGATTTTAAAGCCGATGGGATATCTTTTACAAACAAGGGAGAATCGGATTGTAATGGAAAAGTTCCGATTTCCCGATCGGGTAAATCCAAACGATCCGCACCAAAACCAAATCGAATCTCTTCCAAACCTTCTAAGTTCCAATCGTCAAGAAACTCGGACACCGAAAATGGGACTTCACAAAGAATATCATATATCCATAAAACGTTCCCCTCTCTTCGAATAACTAAGATCGCGTCTTTCTTTGGAAAATAATAAAAATGATCCGTATACGCATAGATCCAATAAAAAGAAAGAATGAACCCATATCGTAAGGCTCCAAATCGTTTCGTTATCGGAAGAGAAGACGAGGCAATTCTTCGAAATAAATTTCTATCTTCTTTCGAATCCGAATTCAAAATCCGAAAATCGTAAGAGGATTTTTTAACGAGAAACGGATTTGGATTTTTCCAGAAAAAACAAGACTCCTCCACTCTTCTAAACCCGAACTTAGGATAAAAATCCGCAACACTTTCGTTGCCGAATAAAAAGAAAAACGAAGCCTTAAATTGGTAATCATCGAAAATACGCTCGATTAGTTTTCGAGACAAACCCCGCTTTTGATACTCCGATAAAGTCCCAACGGTCGCCAATTGAACCGCGTCATATTCTTCCCCATTAAAAATGATTCGCATCTCGCATACGGACGCATTTGATACCATAATTCCGTTTTTAAAAAAAGAATACGGAACGTAAGAACTTTCCCAAAACCCGAGTCGATGCCAAAGACGAAAATCCGCACCGTAAAGAACCTTAGGAGTGAACTGAAAAAACGCCTCTCTGTATTTTTCTTCGCCTACGTAGTTTTTATGAAAGTTAAATTCCTTTTGCATTTATTTTATTCTTTATGCATCGTCCGATCTCACTACCTACTTCTCTAAGATAGAACGTAACATCTCTCTGGTAGCGAAACCTGTTAAGGAAAAATCCTTACCTGCCTCTTCCAAAAGACGATTCGATTTATCCGGATCTAAGAAAGTATAGAGAAGATTTCTAATTTTGATTTTTTTTCCACGGTCGATCTAAATCTTGCGGGAAGTTCTGAAAGGTCGAAGAGATAAGGAGTGGTGATTAAAGAGACAGAAACGTTTCCCGTCATGGATTTCGAACCGGGGAGAATTCTTTCCACTTCCAAGAATCGAGTCGCCTTGCCGTTTTTACAAATTCCAAAACCGACGCGAATTCTGGATGAAATTCCACTTTTTTAAACCGTTTAGAACCTCTTGACTCTTCCCAAATCGCAAATTCGTCAAAAAGAACTTTTAAAGGAACTTTCTCCTTTCGCACAAAAGAATCCAAAGACTCGGACTCGACTTCTCCAGAAGCGAACTTCATAGAAAAATGTTCGAGCGCTCGATCCATTATGAGATAATGAGTTCCCCAAGAAAACAAAGCTCCTGGAAAAAATAAAACCAATGGAATGCCCCAAATCAATAA
>NZ_CP040840.1:1025000-1040000 GCF_006874765.1 Leptospira weilii | reverse complement strand
AGACATCACCTTGTCGGGATACGGAACGGCTCCGGCGGAATACGTAGTACCCGTGTTAGGTGCAATGGCGGGAAAGATCGAAAAGTATAAAAACGGCCACCAAGCGCTTTTTGGAATCCCAGTCGCCAATCTTTCTCCGAACACACAAGCCTTTCAATCCAAGGCGAGTTCGTTGGTGAAGAAATTGGAAGAAACCTCTCCGAAAGTGCAAACGCCTGCCCCTTCGTCGGTCGCAGCAGGCGTGGATATCAACTCGATCCGTCAGGAACTCGATAATTCGGCGTCGGTCATCATCCAATTCTCCGGTTTAGAAGCGGAAAAGGTAAAAGAATTTTCCGCCTTGATGGTTAAGGTGAAAAGTCTGAAAAATCCTCTCGATCCGGAAGGCGATAATAGGAAGATCAGAAGGACTCTTGGAAGACATTATTGGGATATGTATCAGGAATGTTTTGTGAAGTACATGAATTCCAATCGGAACGTTCCCAAAGCGGTCGAGCTGATGCTGAAATACGGCTTTTTTGACGAAACGATGGTGGACGATTCTCAGATCGCTTTCATGTATACTCAAAAGGATCCTGCAAATTCCGCTTCGGACATTCCGATCTCGCTCGGAACCGAATGGTTGGAAAAAGTCTATAAAAGAGAAGTCCCGACTTCCTTGGATGAAATGGGACAGAACTTTTTCGAAAAGGTGAAACTGGAAAATAGAAACCTCCCTATCAAAAAAGAATCGGATATCCCGCCCGAATTGGACAACCCGGATACAAGACTCAAGTTCGAATTCGCTTCCCTCTACGAGGCTAACGTTAGACTCACTTCGGGTAGTCCGGCGACCCACTTTCCAATTTTGACCAAGTTTCACAGCCAGATGGCGATTGATAAATCGTACGTTTCCAAAGAGATTCTAAGGGAAGTGATCCAGGAACTGATGGGAATCGATTATTCCGTTTTCCATCGGGAAGTCATATACAATAATAACGAATTAGGAATCACAAAGGAATTCATTCAGAAATGCGTGATTCCCGATTTTATCTTAGTCCCTTCGATCGGAACCAAAGTAATGATGTGGCAGGATCTTTCCATTCACAGAGGAGCCGGCTCCAAAGAAAGTCCGGGAAGAATCGTACTTCCTATTTTTGCACAAGGGGATCTAAAGACGATGGTCGCCGACGCTCTCGCCGCATTTCGTTGGGAATTGACTAAATCCATTCTCGGCGCGGAATGGAACAACGTGGGAAATCCCTCGATCACTGCGGATTATACGGATTACATTCAGTTTTTCAAGAAGAACAAAGATCTTTCCATGGAGATCAAAGAGAAGTTGGCTTCCGATTTCAAACGTTTCCGAAATGATCGGGATATATTTGCAAATGACTATCAACTCTGGATGAAATACGAAGCCGACGGGGTTCAAAGGCTCAACAAAGTAGTTCGCGGAATTTTTTACAGGCACATTCCTTTCAGCAGAGAGGTCCGGGATAAGGTGGCAAAAACTCCGGCTTTTGCCGAAATTCACAACCGATTCATTAACATTAGAAATCGCAAATATACCGAAATAGAAAACCGTTATAAGAAATATCTCAACGCCTTGGGAAGTCTTCCCGATCCTCTGCGCGATAATTTGGAATTCTATCGCGTTTAAGTTCTAGATACACGCTTCGGGCAACGTTATTCTTTTATCATAAATATTCGCATGCGAAGCGTCTCCGTTTTAAAAACAGCGTAAATAACGCTTTACTCATCTCTCTGTATAATAGAATTCCCAAAATTCCGCCTTGAAACGCGGATTTGTGTAGAATTGGCGGTACTCTATTTGATAGAGATGAGTAGTGAGCAATCGCAAACAGAGCGACAAGCGAATGGACTTTTGCCCGAAGTGAGAGTCGTATTAGCAATCCTCGAACGAAGCGAGGAGAAGAACTTAGACGACATTACTCAACGTGAGTTTGAACGAATAAGAAACTAAAGTGCAACGATTCCCTATGAATCGCGTTAACTCAGCGAATGCCTCTCTATGGATCGGCATAACTCAGCGGCTGCCTCTCTATGGATCGGCATAACTCAGCGGCTGCCTCTCTATGGATCGGCATAACTCAGCGGCTGCCTCTCTATGGATCGGCATAACTCAGCGGCTGCCTCTCTATGGATCGGCATAACTCAGCGGCTGCCTCTCTATGGATCGGCAGCCAGGTCACAACATAAAATCGATTTCGCACTTTGTTATACCGAACTCACGTTACTCAATATCTTTTCAATTTCAAAGTTTCTAATTGTAAAATTGCTTCATCATAATTTTTTTTGTGCGTTAAATTAAAAACCGATATATAGCTATCAAAGTTCTCTTCGTGGATTATTACATTTTTTTCTTTGCCGAGAAACAGAGCCAAGGAATTGTATAACGAAATGTTACTTTTAAGCAGAAATAATTCTTCCTCTAAAATAATATTAGGAAATTCTACATAACCTTTTTTAGACCCTTTCCCAATAGCATCTGGATGTTCCGGATCAAACACAAGTCTCGATCCAGAAGCTTCGGAGATTTTATAAGAACCGTCTGTATTTAAAGATAATAATTGTTTTTTGTAAAATGAACCGTTCAAAGCTTTCGTAGTTTGAATATTTCTGATATTCTCAACACAAAGTTCTATGCGTTTGAGTTGAATTATTAGTAATTTTTTAATTTTCAACTCGCTATAGCGATTCTTTTCTATGGAAATAATTCCCTCCGTATCGGAAAAAGAAATCTTCGATTTATTGAAATAGTCCTCGATAAAAGGTTTTTGAAAAGAATCTACATAAAAATTAATCTTCGAATAATTATTACAATTAATAAGAACAAAAAAGAATATTACTGCTATTTGTTTAGTCATAAAATTTTTGAGTCATGTAGTCTAACGAAAGTTATACGAACTTCTTAAAGTTCTCTACAATCCGTACGTAGTATGAGTCCTACAAAAATCATTTTCAAAACATTAAAAAAAATAGATAGAGCCTCGTTCGACGAAGAATTCTTTAAAATCGACCCGAAAGAGGATTTGAAGTACTCGAGAGAATAAAGATCACGGAAAGTTTTTCTTGTTGGACTAAATTTCTTCCAAAAGATACGGACGAGTATATTCCCGAATGATCTCGACGACAAAACGTCCCCAACTTTTTGAGTCGTGTTGCGAGATTTCGACCTGTTTGATTTTTGGAAAATAAGGACTCGATTTATAAAGACTGTGCGAGAGTTCAACCGCTCGAAGATAATTATCCACTCGTTTCACTCGAACGAAATTCATCAGTTCGGACTGAACCTGACTTTGCTGGATATAGCCGATGATGATGAGTTTCGGGAAAAGGGACTTTTTCAATAAATTTACGAATTCCGTAAAACTGTCCACACGGTCGATAAATCCTTCGTAAGCCCCGCCCCCAAGGTTCATGATCTGAGTCACAATATCCATCGTAAAGGAAACTCCCTCTGCGGAAGTCATGTCCGAAATAATTACAATTCCTTCATCCGGTTGAAAGGTCTTAAACATCTGAGAACCTTTAAAGTGTCTTCTCAAAAGTTTCGCTGCGGAAATGTCGATCTCACCGGCTTTAGCAAGAATCGTTCCTCCCCCGCTATCAAGAATCGGCTCTCTCGTAATGATATATCTCTTTTTGACCGCATTCTGGTTCATCACTCGGAACGCTTTGACCTTTTCCTCGATCTCGTCCAAAGAACAGTAACCGATTTTTAGTACGTTTTCCCTCGACCTTTTTTCTAACTCTGTGTCTTCCATTTGAAGTTTTAAGGGGGCGGCACGACTCGAATGCTCGAAATCCGAACTGATTTCCCTTATCCCGTTTTATCATAACATTGAATTTATTTCGAACAACTCACTTCTCGGGTAAGCGAGAAACAAGATTAAAACACTTGCACCTTATTTCCGGTCTTTCTGAATGGAATCATGTACCCGGAAACGGAAAATTTTTTTCGGTTTCGCATTCTTTTGCAGATTTCGAAGATTCTTTCGGTACCAATTCTACTTTCCACTCTTTTTTCTTGCGAATCCGTAGAATTTATCCCGGAAACGGTTTTGAGGGAAGAATTCGGTTTCTCTCATAAAAGTTCCTGGAACGAAATCGAGATCCGGACTTCTTCTCCTCCCAAACCATATCGCACATACGGAAAAATCATCATTCGCTCCTTCGCAAATGGAAGAATCCCTAACTACCTAGTCGTCAATCTCAAAAAAGAATTGTATTCCAATCACATGGACGGTGTTATTTTTACCGGCAAAGGAATCGTGAACGTTCCTCCCACTCTCATCCAATCCGGCAATGGAGACGGTAATACAGTTGTGATCGGTTATATGAACAACGAAATGGGAGTGATCGAAGGCGTGGCCTACCGTTATAAGGACAACGAACGATGAAGACTTCGCCGGATCGGAACGATTCTCATTCTCCTCGCAGATTCAACAGCGAAATTTTTGTGGATTCGGAAGATCGTTGGATCTTTCAAGGGAATCGAATCGATCAAAAAGAAATACTCGCTTACTTTCGCCAAAATCTTTGCGAAGACGAACTCGGAATCTATATCGATAATCGTTTCGGAGAATTGAGGGAAAACGGTTATTTGGAATTGGAAGGTTATCCGATTCACTTGATAACATGTAAAGAATCGGAAGGAACGTTATTCTTCCTTGCGGAGTCCAATATTTCGTACGCTCTGAAAGATCTGATTTTTGCTACAGACGTAAACGGTTGTCTTTTTGCAAGAAGCGTAAATCATAAAAAACTAAAATTCAGACCGGATCGCAATTGTCTTTCCGATTTGAGTCCCTTTTTGGAAGAAACGAAGAACGGAATAGAAATCCGCTTTTACGACAAAAAAATTTTAATTCCAGAATCGTACGAGTCCCCGCGAGTTTCTCTTCCTACGGAATTCAATTCTACTTTTTCTCGGGAAAATTAGAGCTCGTTCAGAATTTACAAATAGATCCCTATTTTGCCTATCGTGACAAATTACTCTTGTCTCAAACCACAAATGGAAACGCGAAAAAAGACATCGCATTCTCCGCAAATCATATCATTTGCGGAATACAGATCGAGCTTGTATAAAATTTACGACATCCATCTCAAATTGAGCTCCCAATTCTTGATACACAAACTTAGGAGGAGAAACCACTTGTTTGAGAGCATTACACCCCATTCTACGGCATTCCTGCGGAACGGAGGATGCCCATACCGCACCCAAAACCGAATATCCATGATCGTATTTGATGGAAGTAAGCCGGTTTAAATTTTTATCATAAATTTTAATTTCGGTCCCCGCCTGTAAAGACGCATAACTTGGGATTAATCCGAAACTTATCACGGAAAAAATAGAAGAGAACAATTGAAGCACACTGCTACCAAAATGTTTCGAAGTCTGAAACGCCGGAGTGTGAATTCCCAACACGTAATAATCCGCGCCTATATCCTTCAATTTGAAAATTCGCTCTTCTCCTTTCTTTTCTACGCTTGTTACATATGTCAGCTCAAGAACGCCACTGTCCTTCACCTCGTTCAAATAATCCTGAACGAACTTCTTAACCTTATCAGAAGACACGTCCTTTCTGTATCCAGTCGATTTCAAATCAGATGCATAAGCTCCATTCTGAAATTTGAATATAGTCCGGTCGGGATACATCAGATTGGCCGTATAAACCCTCGTCTCCGAGGAAGAAGTTGTCATCTGCGTGAAATATGGACGAAAACCGATATAAGCGATTTTCACCTTGGATAAGTTCGGAATCGATCCGCTCTCGACGGAAGTTTTTTGCACGTAGTAATGATAGTTGCAGTCGTAAAGAAACAAAAAAACAAAAACGAGAAATCCAAATTTTTGATCGTATCTCATAGATTTTCCGAAATCTGCGGAACTAAATTTCGTTCGATCCGCTTCCCACATTAAATTCTCCTAAAGGATTCTTCTTGCAATCAAAAAGAAGAATCAAATACGTTCGGAAAGAAAAAATAGGAAACGACACCATTCCTTTAGTACTTCGGAAAAACGTTCGTCAAAACCTAAACTCAATTCCGAAATTCATATAAGGAATTTTATTCTTATCGGTTTTTAAGGACTGCATTCCGTTCAAATAAATATATTGAGTTTCAGGATTTCTGCCCGACACAAACGGAAAAATAGGATTGAATGTGTCCGCACTCACGGCAATCCTACTTCCGGTTATGTTTACGAGTTCGAAATACGCGGTCATTCTTCCCCAGCTCGTGGGAATAAAACGATCGAATCTTAGATCGAATTGGTGATAGTGAGGCAGTCTTGCCGATCGACGCATATCCGAATATACGGATTGATAAAAGGGAAGCAAAGTGGAACTATCGCCACTTGAAGGCGCAGTCGAAGGCGGTATCGGTAGATCGGGAAACAAATCCGATATACTTTGATTCAGAGTCATGCTCTTGGATCCCGAGACGGGCGTATATGCGTAATTCGTTAAGTAAGTCCCCTTGAGTCCGATTTGCGCTTTTTCTCCGAATTTCCAGCCTAGGACAACATTGAAAATGTGAGTTCTGTCCAGATCGTACAGCTCGTCTTTGGAATTTTTAAAAAGAACGTCGTAGCTTCCGTCTCTGTAAAAATTCGCGTAGTATTGATCCGTGCTTTCTTGGTGAACAAGATCCTTTGAATTGCTTTGCGCTAACCATGAATTGTATTCCTGATTGGTGAGTTCGGGCATATGACGGTTTCTTTTTGTCACCGATTTGGTATAAGACAACCATCCGTAAAATCCGGATTCCGCAGAAGCTTCTTTTTTGATAAAAACTTCGATCCCTCTTGAATAACCGGTCATCGAATTGGAATAATGTAAATTACTACTTCTGAATAGAGAAGGATCGGCGGAAGGGTCCAAGGCTTCCCGACGCAAATCCCTGTTTAGGGAATACGGATCCATAATAAACGGATCGGCAACGGAAAGATTAGAGAACGTATTTTGATATCCTTCTATTTTAACGTTCCAAAGATTGCCGATTTTTTGATCCCACCCGATCTCCGCGTGATCCGATTCTTCCATCTTTAAACTCGGATTCCCCGTTCTTCTTGAATAACGACTAACGTCCGCAGGCGCTTGAAAATGTTTTCCATACCCCGCGAAAATTCTGGATTGTGTATAAGCGATCTCTTTGCTGAGACCTACACGCGGAGATGTTTTCCATTCTCCCGATTTATCGTAGTATTCCCTTCTCACGCCTAGATTCAGGTTAAAATCTTTGAACTTGATCCGATTTTCGAAAAAATAACCGATCTGTCTCGTCCTAGCGGAGCCCCCTTCCAACACCTCTCTTGCCTCGGGAGAATTCAAATACTGCTTTTGCAAAAATTCCAAAGCGGGATCTAGGCTCAGTTGAGTCACCTTTCCCTTATAACCCGCATTGACCTCTCTATACTGACCTCCGAATACGATCTTCCAATTTCGTTTTAGAAGATCGATTTCCGAAACGTTTTCAACCTGTTTTAAATCGTTGAAATATTCGTTCCGAATGGTATGCACCCTTTGGTATAAAGAAGGCGGATATCCGATTTTTTTAATATCGGTCACCAAGGTATCCATACCGGTCTCGGTGACTTCATTAAAGTAATTTCTGGATACGTTGAACGTGTTCGTGATCGAATCCTTCGGTTTCCATACGTGCTGAATCCCGTCCGTTCGAAAGATACGATCGAGCCGAATCCCCTCGGTAGCGGAGGGAGGATTGCCGAAGGACTGCGCGATTTCTTTCGGATTGTATTGGCTGAGTTCTTTAAACGGATATCTCTTATCCTTGGCTCCGAAGGTCTGAACGGAAATGGTATGATACTCGTTCACATCCCAACCGACTCTCGCCTGGTAATCGTTGTAGTCGGACATGAACGTTTCCGTAGGAATCAGGTTCGGAACCCTTCCGAAAATCACGTTGGGATAATATTTTTTTCCAGAAACGGAAACATTTAAGTCTTTTGTAATATTACGATATGCGTATATATCCGTAAGAAAAGCGTTCAAGTGTGCGACGGACAGATTGGAATCCCTTTTTTGAAACCCTTCTATATTAACGATCCCTCCCGTTGCAAATCCGTATCTTGCGGAATAGGAACCCATATACAATTCCAAGGATCGGATCGCGTTGTTATTGATCACCGATGTCAAACCGTCCGCGTGAAACGGATAACTCACCGGAAAACCGTTGAAATAAAATTGATTGGCCCGCGTTCCCGCACCGCGCATCACTAAAAATCCTTTTTCGCTATTCGGTTTATCCGGTTTATTCTGATTCGTACTTTGACCGAATGTCTGAATCGCCGATTGAAAACTCGATCCGGTATACATTTGAAACATAGGAGAAATTCCGGGCATAGACTGAACCGCTTTGAGCGCGTCCCCGAATCCTCCCGGCATTCGAATTGCGTCTTCCTGACTCAGAACGTAATTCGGGGGAGAATCCGGTTTTTTTCCTACGACGTTAATTCCGTTGACTACCTTTTGTTTTTGTACGAACTCAAGATTCTTCCCGTCGGAATCCACAGTTACGGACTTTTGTTCCATATTCCCGCTTTGATAGGTAACAATGACGTCGTAGACTCCTTGTTCCTTCAGATCGACCGTAAGTTCCGACTTGTCGGAAAACGAAAAAACTTTTGAATATCCGTTCCCTCGGATCCAAATTTCCGACGGAGGGTCCGATTTCGAATTCGCAAATACCTTCAAACGAAGAGTCGCCTTCGCCCAAAGAGTTCCTGCAAAAACAAAGGAGAATAACGCGGAAAAAGCTAAAAATAGGTTTTTTTGAAAGCCATTTCGATTCCCCAAAAAAAATCGACTTCTGTTTGCAAACATAGCCGTTTGGACCGAATACATTACGCGAACTTTCCATCGATGGATTATTCTTATCTATCAAATTATAATATGATGTTTTTAGAAATTTCTTTCGGAGAAATTTAAATCCGTCAAGGGGAACCTTTTGGAAAGAATTGCAGCACCTTCGTCCGCAAAAGAACATTCTGATATTCTATTTTCCGAATAGTAGAAGAACGTGAGACACGGAATTCCATTTCAATCGGCATTACGCGTTCTCGGATTAACAGTTCTTAGTTGGAAGAAGCCGAAACCGGAGTTCGCCCGGTCTGAATGGAATTTAAAACGTCTTCTTCAATCTTCGGGCCCATTCCGGAGTAAACAAAGCCGGGTGGCGAACCCGTATTGAGAAACAAACACTTACCCAAAATACAATGATCGGGTCTTGGAGAAATCCAAATTGTTCGGAGTGAAGTGTAAGTATTGTCGTAAGCAAATCGATTCACAAAGTTTAAGTTTTTATCAACTATTTTGATTTCGGTATTCGCCTGATTGGACATATAGGCCGGAAGCAATCCAAAAGTGGCCATCGAAAAGAATCCCGTTATTGCCGTCAAAAAGATGTCCCCGGCGCCGGAAGGTTTAGCGAAAGCGGGCCCGTGAACTCCGACCACAAAATAATCCACCGGATAATTTTTTAATTTAAACACGCTTACTCCGCCGTTCTCCTTTTCCACGTCGATCAGTTTAGAAAGTTCCAGTGCTCCGCTCGATTTTACGACGTCCAAATATTCCATTGCGAAAGCTTGCACCTTATTGGAAGGAATATCCGTTCTAAATCCGTTACTTTTCAGCTCATCGATAAAAACGCCGTTTTCCAATCTTGGAATCGTACGTTCCTCATAAGTCAACTTTGCCGTATAAGTGGTTACACGACCGGAACGCGAAGACTCGGTGTTAAACGATCTAAATCCTATATAGGCGATTTTCGCCTTTCTTTCTAAATGAACACTTCCGGTTATAGGAAATTCGCTCAAGTAATAACGTGCGCTACATCCGGTGGTCACAAGAATCAAAATTAACGCAACCATTAAAATTTTCAGTACCAATTTATTCATTCTACAAAATTACCCCTTGCTTAAGAACCGAACAAAGCCTTTGATCTTTTAAAGGCCATAGGAATGAAAAGTAACTTAAAATACAAATGATATTTATTTAAATTATTTATCACTAATTGACAAATCCGATTTTAACAAGATCTTGAACTTTCGAAAATCATAGCACCGGATATTTACAACAAATCTCTAATATTCGAAATATGTGGTTCTCTCTTTCTTTGGACTTTTGTCCGTTTAATCCTTGTCCCAAAACTTTGATAAAAATATCATCGCAAATTTTTCACAAAACGAAGGAGTTCCTACAGATTACGTCCCTTAGTCTTATTGATCGGCCTTCGAATCGATTCTATTGTTGTTCAACTCCGTTGGAGTTCCTACATTCTTCAGTTTTGGGACAAGTTCCAAATTCTTCAAAACCGGAACGGACAAAAAAATTCCATGTCCTTCTTTCGAAGCGACATGGAACTTTCCAATGTTTTTAAGTAACGATTGTCGTTTTACTGTTTCAATTCCGGCGCGAGTTCGGCCAACGGAACTTTATCCTTTGGAAGGGAAGCATATTCCGGAAATTCGTATCCGTTCGGATAGTGCTCGTGGTCTTCCGGATTGTAAAAGGGAACGTAGTCCTTACGAGTTCCCCAAGTAAAAACGGATTTGGACGGATCCTGTCCTATAACCAAACAACGAGGATTGATCCAACCTTCCGTTTTTTCAGTCTTAATACGAACAAACGGTTTCGGATTGGCTTCGTGATTTCTGTAATCATACACTCTGACCACAGAGCCCGGCGTGATTCTCTCTTTTACAACCGAAGTCGCATCCGCCTCTGAGAAGATAGGAACCGTAGGCTCCAGAGAAGGATTCAGTAGAGACGGATCGCAGTTTTTATGATTCGTAACCTGTGCTAATTTGGAACATGCCCCTAAAAAAAGCGCGGTCCCTATCAATAAAACGATAAGCGTAATATTTCTTTTCATTCTTCTTCCTCTTATTGATGATGGTGCAGAGACTGATCCAATCTCGGATCCCCTACCGGAATCAGAGCCGCGGACTCGTAACGTTTCAGAACTACGAATCCGAAAAGACCGATAAAACCGATCACCGCTCCGAGAGTTACTACAAGACCGGAAAGTTGGAAGTTTTCAAAATTAGCCGGAAACACCAACCAGTAGATTTCGATCACTTGCGTAAACACGATCCAGATTGCAACCTTCACGAGGAAGTTGATGTCTCTTTTATTCGGCCTGTTCAAGAGTAACAAGAACGGAAGGACGAACTTGATGAAAGGAAGAGCGTAAGTGAACACTTCCCAACCGCCCGTAAGTCTTTGCTCGTAAAAGAACGTCTCTTCCGGAATGCTCGCATACCAGATCAACATGAACTGGGAGAATCCCACGTAAGCCCAGAACACGCAGAAACCGAGCATGAACTTTCCGATATCGTGGATATGATTTTCGTTCACTAAATTTCCGAGATATCCTTTCTTTTTCAGAAAGTAGATCATGATGACGAGAGTCGAAAGTCCCGTTTGATACGCGCCCGCGAAACAATACACTCCGAACATAGTGGAGAACCAGTGCGGAGTTAAGGACATGATCAAATCGAAAGAAGCGAGAGAGAAGGAAAGAGCGAAGAATACGATAAATCCCCCGGCCAATCTCGCGTTGAACTGAGTGTGAGCAACGTCTTTATCGCTATCTTGTTTCGTGGAACGTTTGTGGAACAACCATCCGAATACGGACCAAGCCGCCCCGAAAAGAATCATTCGAATCACGAAGAAAGGAGTGTTCAACAAAGGTTTCTTGTGTTGCAGAAGATGATCGTGAGCGACTACTTCTTCGTGGCTCCACTCGTATAGATCGTGGATTCCAACCGCGGTGATGAGCAGAAGAACCGCAACGACCGGAAGAAACAAACCGTAACCTTCCGCGAGTCTTCTTACGGTAATGGACCAATGTGCGCCCGTGATATTGCTGATCGCGGTAAAGAAAACTCCCGCGAGAGAAATCCCGGTGATAAAAAAGGTTCCGATCAAAAACGCGGACCAAGCAGGATTGGAATGTCCACCCTCGTGTCTCGGAGGAGTATGAGAAAGGGTAAAATACCCGATGAGTAAGCTTAAGACCCCGATCCCGATCATCCCGAAAAGGGCGCTGCGGGTTTTGGAGTCGAGTTTGAAGTGAATCAGATTTTGTTCGACTTTGACTTCCATAATTCTTAATTCCTAGCCACGTCTTTTTTTGTTCTGTTCTCGTATTCCTGGAGTTTTCTCACGTAGAGAACGATCTTCCAGCGGTCTTCGGGAGAAACTTGAGAAGCGTAGCTTTTCATTCTTCCCCAACCCGCGGTAACTACGTGATAGATCTGTCCGTCGGAATATCCTTGGATCTTAGGAGAAATCACGGCGGGAACCGGAAACCCGATTCTGGGAGCCGGACCGACGATGGTTCCGTTCCCCGCCCCTCTTACGCCGTGACAAGGAGAACAATACGTTTGGTATTTGGCCTCTCCTTTTTGAAGATTCGCTAAATCGTTTTTGAAAGGATTGGAAAGTCCTTTGTTCGGCAATTGAGTTACGTCCAATCCGAGATACTCGTACGGATAGTAATTCACCGGAACCGCTCCTTTCGGAGGAATTCTGGAAGCCGCGCCGTCGTGTGCGATCGGATCCGCTTCCTGAGCCTCTCTTGCGGGAGAATCCGCCATGTCCGGAAAGTATTCCAGAGGAGGCGTTTTGGACTCGCAGTTCCAGAAAAGAACGGCGGCCAAAAGGAAAATTAGAGATTTACAGCGAGTCTTTAGACTTACGTTTTCGATCACTGAAAAGCCGAAAAATCGGAACTCAGCACTGCGCATTCTACGCTTCAGGTTTTGTCCAATAAGGGACAAGTTCTTATCATATTTCATTTTGTCCCCGCTCCTATTTCACAACCTCGACGTTCTTTCCGCCGAGACCCTTGATAAAACTTACAACTTCTTCTTCCTTATAACCTTTGGAAGAGGAAGGAATCCAGAGTGCGAACTTGTCCGTAGTGATGTCCGGATGCAAAACTCTCCGATTGATTTTCGGAAGTTTGGTTAAGAAGAACATCGCCGCCGCGGTTCCGATTCCAGCCATAAACACGGTGAATTCGAACGTAATCGGGATATACGCGAACCAAGCGTTCAGATTCTTTCCGGAGATGTTGATAGGCCAATCGAACTTATGAGTCAGATACTGCATTCCGAAACCTACGGCGCATCCGAAAAGTCCCATGAAGAATGTCACCCATGGAAGACCGGAACGGGGAACTCCCATCGCGTCATCCAATCCGTGAACCGGATACGGAGTGAAACAATCAAAGCCCGTGTAATTCTTCTCTTTCGTTTTGGCCGCAGCCGCGATGATTTCCGCAGGCGAGTCAAAGAGGCCGAATACTCCGGCGCTCGTTTCTTCGAACGTATGAAATTGTTCTTTATGAGGTTTATACATCAGTGGTGTCCTCCGTCTTTGTGAGGCATTACGGTTTTAACTTCCGCAATCGCGATGACGGGCATGATTCTGCAGAACAGAAGGAACAACGTGAAGAAGATTCCGAACGTTCCGATGAGCATCATAAAGTCGTAAACGGTCGGGATATACATATCCCAGCTGGAAGGAAGGAAATCCGCGTGAGTCGTCATAACGATCACGTATCTTTCGAACCACATCCCTATGTTTACGACGATGGAGATGACAAACATAACGGGGATATTGGTTCTGAGTTTTTTCCACCAGAATACCTGAGGAGAAAACACGTTACAGCTAAACATGATGAAATAAGCCCAGCCGTAAGGACCGAAGGCTCTGTTTACGAAAGTAAAACCTTCGTATTCGTTACCCGAATACCAAGCCATAAAAAACTCGGTGGAGTAAGCGAGACCCACGATCAAACCGGTTACCATGATGACCTTGTTCATGTTTTCCAAGTGTTTCATGGTGATGTATTCTTTCAGATTGAACACTTCTCTTGCGATTACCATCAGAGTCACAACCATCGCAAACCCCGAGAAAATCGCCCCCGCTACGAAGTAGGGAGGGAAGATCGTAGTGTGCCAACCCGGAAGGATCGAAACCGCGAAGTCGAAGGATACGATCGTGTGAACCGAAAGAACCAGAGGAGTGGAAAGTGCGGCAAGAATCATCGCCACCATTTCGAGGTGAGACCAAGCTTTGTTGGAACCTACCCAGCCGAGAGAAAGAACGTCGTAGATCTTACGTTTCATTTCTCCTTTGGAACGATCTCTTACCGCGGCGATATCCGGAATCAAACCGATATACCAGAACACGAGAGAGATCGTTAAGTAGGTCGAAACCGCGAACGTATCCCAAATCAGAGGAGAACGGAAGTTCACCCAAAGAGGTCCTCTTTCGTTCGGATACGGGAACAACCAGAATCCCACCCAAGGCCTTCCAATGTGGATGATCAGGTTGGAAGCCGCAGTTAATACCGCGAAGATCGTCATCGCCTCAGCGGCGCGGTTGATCCCGGTTCTCCATTCTTGACGGAACAGATACAAAACGGCTGAAATCAGGGTTCCGGCGTGACCGATCCCGATCCAGAATACGAAGTTTACGATGAAGAATCCCCATGCAACTGGATTGTTGATCCCGAGGATGTAGAGACCTTCATACATCAGATATCCGATGATACCTAAATCGACGACTGTAATGGTAAGAACCAGAAGAAAAGCCTTCCACCACAGAGAAGTGGGAAAAGCTTCGACCGGTCTTAAGATATCCTCCGTAACGTCCCGAACCGACTTACCGCCGGTTACGAGAGGCTGGATATCCAGGGCTTCTTTGACTGCGTTGGACATTGACATAGCTTTTTACGTTACTCCATTAAATTGAGCTTCTGACTCGGGTCAGGTAAGCGACCTGAGGACCGACGTTCAGATATTCGAGGACACGGAAGGATCTTGGGCTGGAAGAAAGTTTTGCAACTTCCGAATCCTTATCGTTCGTATTACCGAAGCTGATCGCATCCGCAGCACAACTTTGTTGGCACGCGGTTTTCACTTCACCGTCTTTCAGAACGCGGCCTTCGTTT
>NZ_CP040840.1:980000-1020000 GCF_006874765.1 Leptospira weilii | reverse complement strand
GTTTTACCGATAGCCCTACCCGGTTCTTAGAAAAATTAGAATTTTTGAATATGGAATTATCCGGCAGGCTTGAATCCCTGGATCTTAAGGATATTCCAATTGAAAATCTATCGATTTTAAAACCTTTTACGAAAATACGCAGGCTTAGGATCTCGAACACGGAAGTGACCGACATCTCACACTTAGAAAGCCTGAAAAATTTGGAAGAACTCAATCTGTCCGGTTCTCCCGTATCATCCTTCGAGATCCTTTCCAAACTTCCGCTTCGAACTTTCTACGCGGACAATACGAATCTCTCGGATCTAAAGCCGTTTTATAAAACGAAAAAAATGCTTACTCTCTATTGTAGAAAAACGAAGGTTACTTTTGAAGAGTTATTGCGGTTTAGAAATTCGCTTTCCAATTCTTCCCTTCTCGCGCTGATCCTTGTCTCCGATTTCAACGAGAATAATGAAGCTTTTGTAAAGTCACTGGAAAAGATCGATTTTCCTCTGAACGAATTGGGTGGAGCTTTAACAGAATGGACGTATCAGAGAATCGGCGATCTCATGACCGACAATTCCGGTTTTAACGAAGATCCAAAAAAAGAAAAAATACAGGAAGCGATTCCGATTCTGAGGACATTTTTGCGTTTACCCGAGTTCAAACGCGACCCCGCAACCGAGAAAAGATATACGGCACTTTTACAAGATTCTCTTTTCTGCACGCTCTGTATCGGCATGGATATCGATCCCGATTTCGACAGAAAAGCACTGGATAAAACAACGGATCTCATCCCCGACAAAATTCAAAGCCCGCGTTTCGCTTTTTTATTGGCCCGGTATTTCGCCAAAAAGAAAGACCGGAAGCAACTACTTCGTTACGTTTCGATTTGTATCTCCCTCAAACACAAAAAAGATTTCTTTCTTAAATTCGAAGAATTTAAGCCTTTTCTGGAAGACGATGATTTCAAAATCCTTTTTTCCAAGATGCAGGAATGATCCTAACCGATTTCTTCAAAGTTTTGGGTGAGTCTCGCAAAAACTAAAATGACGGAAGTTGAATCCAAGATAGCAGACGCATGTGATAAAATGAAAGGATTTGAGAAAAAAGAGAGCTGAAACTGGAATAAAACAGATTCAAAATATGGAATATACGGAAAGAAGAGAGGAATTAAAGAAACAAATCAAACGGAAGACATGGGAATCTTTCTCCGAATAACGGCGCACAAAAGAAAACTAGAAACAAGTGTGGGTTAGGCAGCGTCTTCGTAAGAATATATGTGGTAAAGACCTCCGAGAACGGGAGTGGAAACGAGTTTCGCCGACCCATCGGAAGGACGTATTAAAACCGGAGAAGAAACGGGACTGTCTTTGTTCAAAGCTAAATGGGTGCGATGATGATTGTAAAAATGAATGAACTCTTCCAGTTTTTTTTCCAAATGATACTGATTGAGAGGAATGAAGAAATCCAAAAATTCATTTCTACATGTCTTTACCCAACGTTCCGCGTAACAGTTCTGCCAAGGAGAGCGAAGAGAGGTTTTTTTGTGTTTGATGCCGATTCTTTCCAAGTATTTGGTAAAGCGTTTCCCAAAAATGGAATCGTTGTCGGAAAGAAAATAATGAAAGGTTTTTCCTGCTTGAATTTGCTTACGAACGGCAAACTTCAAAACCTTTCGCATCCAATTTGTAGTCGGGTTTGTATGAATATCAAAATGAAGAATTTGTCTAGAGCCGACGTGAAGAAAAAAAACGACGCGAAAGATCTTTTTGAAATTGGAAGAGTAAACGGAAAGAGTATCGGAAACAACCATAGAATCGGCATGCAGAGAATAGAATTCTTTCCAAGAAAGACGTTTTTTAGGGCTATGAGGACGTTTTGGAATATACTTAGAAACAGTTCTTTCACAAATATCATGGTCGAGCTTTAGAAGAAGACCGTGTAGTTTTGTAGCTCCCCAGATTTTGTTTTCCTTAGCGACTCTTCGAATGAGTTTGATGACTTTCCAAGGAATGTTTGGTCTTCCTGTTTTCTTTCTACGGGAAAGAAGAGCCCAGAATGTTTTGAATTTTTTGTTTCTCCATTCAAGAAGAGTATGTGGAGAAACAAGAATTAGATTTTCGATCCAATTGGGATCGAGATAGGAAAGAAAGACGAGTTTCAATCTTTCGAAAGGTTTTGTATGGAATTTTTTTCGTTTTCGTTTGTAAGCTGAGAGTTGTGATTTTAGAAATAAGATTTGAATGGAATTTTTTGATTCTGCTCCAATTTTTTTGATAACATAAAGAATCAGCACCAGATTGAGCAGAATAGAGATTTCGTAAAACAACCATTAACCTCGATTAAATACGGATACCAGCGGAAATAGATGAAGTCGGACGTGGAATTATGTTGAGTCGCCCGCCTCCTGTGAATATATCGTTATATACACATCACAAATTGAATCTTTTTTGAATGATCGTCTAATTTTTGTTATTTATCAGTGATATAATAATTGACACAAATCACAAAGTTTTGCAATCTTGTTCGAGCAAATGAATGACTTTCGAGAACAAAGCGAACTTTCAATGCGGATTCTAAAACGGAAATATACTATTTTCCTAAACCCAGTAAAACGCCCTAACTCAGAGAAGCTCTCCCTATGAGTCGGGAGAGAGAACTGAATCTTGCTTTCTACGGATCGCGAGATAGGGCTCCGGGGATGAGACACAAAGAAGTAGCCCGGCGAAGGGGAAGCGTAATACCGAGCTTGAATAAACGATTAAATATTTCTAAATTAGAGAAGCAGCAAGCTCGGTATGAAGCGAGGGGAAGGCTTTCCCCTTCCCACCTGATATCTAAACACTATTCACTGACATCTAAAACATGTATGACGGGGCGAACATCGACGACACAGTGTTTGGAGGAAGTAGAGAACTGAAAGGCTCAGTGAGTGTGAAAGGGATACCGGTAGAAGTCAGCTACGGAATGCAGTATTTGATTGTCACATCCGGATTTAATATTTCGAACTTAGGATACAACTTCAACTTGAAGTTAGTGGGAAATCAAAACGCAGAGAGTCAGTTATCGACCGTAAACCAGAAGTATGAAATCTACAAAGAAGATATCCAAGCTCGAATCGAGAAACAAGCAAAGGCAAATGACGCGGAAAAGGAAAGCAAGGAATTTATCTTTACAATCTTGAATGGGATGAATGGCGGGTCTGGAAGCATGGGCCAGAGATTTACGCAAGCGGTGAAGTCGGAAGTGCAAAGTCGCGTAACGGGTGCGGTTGCGGAAGCGACTGGATTACCGGCAAGTCTTGTGGGGGCGCTCGTCGGCGGAAGTAGCATGAAAGACGCAGTGAAAGCGTATGTGAAAGACGAAACGGTAAACGCAATTTCGAAGGCGACTGGGATACCCGCTTGGATGATCTCGAATCAGATGGAGAAGATGAACAAACCGAAGGAACAATGGTATCAAAGCCAAGAGTTCCAGATGGTGACAACAGTGGTAGCAGTGGCGGCCGCGCCCTTCACTGGTGGAGCAAGTCTAATGGTCGCGATGGCCGTGGGCGCCGGAATCGGAGCTGCGACAGGAGCGGCAAGCGGAGGATTAAAGGGGGCGCTCGTTGGTGCTGTAGGTGGAGCTGCCGGAGCAGCAGTTAAAAGTTTTACGGGAGGAGCCGTAACAGTCGGCTTAAGCTACTCTGCAGAAAACGGATTCGGAGTGATATTGAAATGAACGATTTTTCTGGAACCGATTTCAATAAAAGCGAGAGCGTAAAGAGTAGTTCCGTAAATAGTTTGAATTCTGCAAAGATCCATAGCGAGAGTATAATCTTTGATTTGGGAAAGTAACAGCCAAGCTTTCCAACCCTGAAAAGGTCTGCTTGGGTTTTTAATTTTTTTGATGATCCTCTTGACGGAAGACAAAGATGGTTGAAATCCTAACATCAACAATTCGGAATGAATTCTGGATGCCCCCCAATAGATGTTATTTCGAAGCATGTCGATTATGTGATAATAGATTTTCCAATACTCTAAAGGTCTTCCGATTTGTTTTTTGTGTTAAAGAGTGCTTTTACTTTTTTAACCAAGAGTGTAAAGAGATGGAATACTTTTTTTGGAGGTATTTTGTAAAGGAGATACAAAAGTAGATGTCCAAAGAGAAAAACCCAGAACCAAGGGAAATGCGAAGAAGGCAGACAAGAATTCATAATAATAGAGTCATGGTTTTCAAAAGAATTGTAGAAGCAATGATAAGAAGCTTGAAAAGAATTTCATGAGTGTTAGTTGGAATGAACAACCAATGAAAGAAGAAAAAATCTTCAGTCCTTCCTTTTCCCTTGACAGAAGTGGGTTTCAAGTCAACTCTTTGATACATCAAAGAGTTGGTTCCGACTCTTAAAAACTCCTTCCGTTTTTTCCTTCAAACTGTAAAAAACAAATTCGCAGCTGCACCGCCGATGCGAAGATAGTTGTCCCGCTAACCAACCTTCGTGATTTTAACTATTGACACAAATCACAAAGTTTTGCAATTTTGTTCGAGCAAATGACTCCGAAAGCAATGGGAATGGAATCTACTGTTTTCCTAAACTATAACCTAAACTCAATCTCTCGCTCTCTAAGGGTCGCGATATAGGACACGTTCTGGGACTTTTGAAGTTAGCAGAGGCCTTAGGGAACGTATCAAAAGCGTGTAATGTGATGGGCTATTCCAAGATAGTTTTTATTGTTTTCAAGAACTATACGAAAAGGGAAAAAAAGGAAAAGATCTTGTACAGATCGGGAAACCAAGATCCATGAACTTTTTTAAATGGATTTGATTGATTTCCATATAAGGTTCGAAACGTTCATCCCGAAATCGAAGGAAAAGTAGTCCCCGGTTTTTACCCAGGGACCAAAACCAAACCAGGCTCACAATTTAGCCTAATTCATTTTTCGGAAGAAACTTGAAATTCCCCCGCCCTTTTTTTAAAGAACTCTCATTTTTTCTGCGATCTTTTTAAGGTCGCTCTCATTACAATCACCTTACCCACGATCCGATCTCTCTGCGTTTTTAAGAAAAATTTTCCTTCCGGAGTCGCGACCTTATAAGAAGGAAATTCTTGGACGGTTTCAAATTGGATATCGTTGCCGAAGAACTCGCCCATCTTCGGAAGCCATTTGTCTTGAACGATCAGATAACGTTGCCCTTCTTTTTGAATCGCTTCGACTAAAATTGCGGGATCAAAAAGTGTCCTCGAAATTCTCCTGGAATAATAAGCATAGGATCTTTTAGAAGCGGGAACTCCGAAAAGAAATAACTTATCCTTACCCGGCTCGTTCTCGCGGATGAAAGCCCCGATCTCCTTAGAAGGTTGATACGATGTGAGCATAGGATAGAGATACAAACTCACAATCGAGAAAAAGAGAGAAACCGGAAAAATCCAGTACGCGAGTAGCCTTCCTTCTCTTTCGGACCGAAAAAATACCCAAAGAAAAATCCCAAAATAAATCAAAGGAAGAATCACATAACTCCAACCAACCTGAATACTGATCGAAGGCAAAATAAAAATCGTAATCAAAAAAACTCCTGCGGTAAATAGGAGAAGACTCAGGCGAACTTTATCAATAGAACTACCTTTTTTAGAATCTTTGGCGGATAAAAGAATCGATTCCAAAACTCCCGCACCGATCACCGCAGCAGCAGGAAGACACCAATAAATATACTGAGGAAGCTGATATCTGGAAAAGCTGATCAAAAATAGGAACAGGAACAACCAAAAACCGGGAACAAAATCCCGATCTCTATATTCGTTTTTCAGAATATTCTTAAATATGCCCTTTACTTGCGCTTCCTTAAAAAAAAGTCGGACCCTCTCGAAAACGAACCCGACAAAAGGAAGAATAAAAGCGCCAAACGCCCAGGAGAAATTGGAGTAAAAGAACAAAGGATTGAATTTCTGATTGTACATCTTCACGTAAAAACGACCAAAGGATTGAATCCACCAAAAGAAGTAAGGACCGTAAGTTTGAAATTCAAGGTACAAGGGAATCGACCACAAAAGCGGCGGAAAAACCGCAAGAAACGCTCCCGGAAAAAGTTTCATTTCCGAAAGCCGTTTCCAATCTCTTCGGAATAATATATCGCCTCCGATCGAAATTCCGGGAATCACCATCGCAATCGGTCCCTTCGTGATAAAGCCGAGCCCCATCGCGAAATACATTCCATAATAGTAATTCTTGTTCTTTTTAAAGCCCAAATAATAAAAGGTGTGAACCAATATCAGATAGGGAGTCAGATAAACGTCGATCTTAGGATCGACTACCATCGAATAAAGCCCCGGAGAAAGGGCGTATAAAAACACCGCGATCCAAGCCCTCAAACGACTTCCCGAATAAAGTTCGGTGAGCTTGAACATTCCCCAGAAAGAAAGAAAAGTGAACAAAAGAGCCGGAAGACGAAACGCAAAATTTTGATAACCGAACACGAAAAAAGAAAGGGAAATTTTCCAAAAAGTAAGAATCGGCTTATCCAGATATCTTCGTCCGTTGTCTCGGATAAAAAAAGGATTTCTACCTTCCACCATCTCTCTTGAAATTTCTGCGTACTGAGAAGAATCGATATCGATCACGTCCAAAGGAAGGGTTAGGATCAAAGGAAAAACGGAAACAATTAGAAGAACGAAAAGAACTCTTACGGAAATAGGTCGTTTATCATCTACGAAAATCTGATTCATAAAAACTCCTTCTTTAATCCATAAATCCGGATTCCATCACACAAGTATTAAAACCTTTGCATGTGGTTTCGGATTCGAAACAGGGAAGAACAAAACTTTGTTCGCGGATACATCCGCTTTCACAGTCGATCGTCGCTTGATTCTTTTCAACTTCCGTAATTTTCGAGTCTTTGAACTCTGTTACCGCACATTGCACGAAAAACTTACAAGCGGAACTGCATTTTTGCTGAACATACTCCTGACAGGAAACGAAAGAAGAAAAACATAAAAAAAGAATAAGAGTTCTTTTTGGATTCATTGCCCCATTTTTCAGAAACGAAAACCGGGGTCAACTTTTTGAAGCGAGCATTCCACAAGCGCCGAAGATATCTTTTCCGGGTGATCTTCTGTTGAGAACCGGAACTCCCGCCGGTTCCAAAAGAGTTATGAATTCCGCGACCTCTTCCCTTGTGGGCCTTCTCCATCCGAAAAATTCAGTGTTGAGCGGAATCACATTGATCTTACAATCAAGAGACCTTGCGATTTTTACAAGTTTACTCGCGTTCTCCGGTCCCATGTTAACTCCGGGAATCATCACGTATTCGAAAGTGATTCTTCTTTTTAACTCTCTCGTAAAATCTTTCGCGGCTTGTAAAAGTTCGGAAAGAGCAAACTTTTCCTCGATGTCCATGATTTGTAATCTTCCGTGGCGATCCGGATGATTGAGAGAAATCGCAAAATTATAAGGTTCCTTATTTTCAATAAAACGCCTGATGCCGTTGACTACTCCGGACGTGGAAATCGTAATTCTTTTGGCTCCGAGATTCAGCGCATCGGGATCGTGAAGAATAGAAGCCGCGCGTATCACGTTAAAGTAATTGTGGAACGGCTCTCCCATTCCCATAAAAACAACGTTAGTCGCCTTGTCATCGACGATTTTTTCCACCTGGAGAACCTGGTCCACAATCTCATGGGCCTTTAGGTTTCCCTGAAATTCCAATTTTGCGGTCGCACAGAATTTACAATTGAGAGTGCACCCCACTTGGGAAGAGATGCAGATCGTTTTGCGTCCTCCGTCTCCGGATGGGATCCAAACGGCTTCGAATTCCTTTCCGTTGCCGGATTCAGACGAAAACGTAAACTTTTGAGTTCCGTCCACGGACTTGAGATGTTTGACAACTACAAGTTGTGTCAGAGAACAAAGATCCTCCAACTTCTCCTTCAACGCTTTGGAGAACGTAGTAAATTGTTCCCAAGACTCGTAACGGTTTACGTATAATCCGTGATAGATCTGTTTTGCACGAAAAGATTTTTCTCCGAGAGAGGTCATGATCTCGGAAAGCTCCTTTAAGGTTCTTCCTTTTAACGGAATTTTTCCGGTTTGCACTTCTCCGAGAATCTCTTGTGTCATGGGAATAATCCTTATTGTCGATTTTTTTCGAGCCTCTCGTAGAGGATAGTCTCATTTTAATTGTACGAATTCTTATGTTCCAATTCAGCTTCCCATCTTTGTATTCGCCGAATTCATTGTCAAAATTCAAGGGCTTAAAATTCTGATTTTATTCCGTAAAAAGTGAACATTACGAATAGAATCACTCTGATTGCTTTCCTTTTACCGATCTTTATAAAATTGAGTACCATTAATTTTTATCGCAAAACAACGTTTCAATGCGAAATATTAGGTACCTTATTATATAACTATGAGTAATTTCATCTCTATCTTGTTCTGCTATAGAGAACGTGATCGGAAAAGCTCCCTTAAATGGAAACCGACCGGATTTGTTTTAGGTTCGAGCTTTTTAGAAAGTTCGATTCATCCGACAAAAGTTCGCTTAGATACATTAAAAATATATAATATTATGGATCGTCTTACCATATATTCGCTTAAAATTCCAAAGCAGAGTAATTCGAAAATCAAATTGCGGAGTCAATCTCGCCTTTTTCGAATTTTTCGTAATAAGAACGGGAATCGTAGGTCAAACAAGAAAATTGTCGGTTTATAATCTATTAATCCGAAGTCCTGAAAATACTTGCCGAAACAAATGCAAACAATTCCGATGCCCCACACAGAAGAATTCAATTTATGAATCTATTATTTACTGAAAAATTAAAGGAATCTTTAGACGCCGCGAATCAAAATTCGGTCAATCGTCCCTACTCGGAACGCCTTCAAAAGATCGATTGGGATACGCATGCGGATACCATTGCGAAAAGTCTGCGCGATGCGTATCAAGTTGCGATCGATTCCGAAGAGAAAGTATCGGGTTGTTTGCTTCATATGTCCGGAAATACCGATTCATAAAATATTTCCTAATTTGCCTTCAATCAATTTTCGTTTGATAAAAAATTAAGAGCCCTTCCCAAAACTGTTTTTTGTCTATAATTTCCCAGTCGTTGCTAACAACGAGCCGGGAAATTCTCCATCGTCCGAACAAAGAGCTTTCAAATTTGCGAATATTCTTCTGAACAAATATATGCAGGATTTTAATCCCTTCTTGTTTTCCGAAGAAAAGCCCGGCGGCTCTGTCGCGTTCTGTCCTCGTTCAGAACGAGCAAAGTGAGTTCGTCCGTCTTCGGTCTTCCGAATGTTGGAATTTTCACGACCTTAAAGATGAGAGAAATCCCCCACTCGCATTAAATTACAATTTTATAAAGTTTTAATAAATTAAAATAATTCCAGCCAAGCTTTGCGGATATCCTGCTTTTCCATAAAGTAGGTTCCGATCAAAGCGGCATCGACCAGTTTTCTAAAGCGGTCCAGATCGAAACGATTTCGAACGCCGGATTCTCCCACCTTCACTATGTTACGCGGTAAAAAAGCGGAAACCTCTTCGACCAAATTCGGATGAATCTGAAACGTATCCAAATCCCTCGTATTGATTCCAACGATTTCGGCCCCGCAATCCAAAGCGAGTTTCGCCTCATCCGATGTGTGAACTTCAACCAGACTATCCATACCGAAAGAAGAAGCGAACTTTAGAAATTTTTTAATTTGTTCCGGAGTTAAAATTCTCACGATCAAAAGAATCGCGGAAGCGCCGAACGCTCTCGCTTCCCGAATCTGGATTTCGTCCAGGATAAAGTCCTTTCTTAAAATCGGGATTTTCAACTCGGAAGAAACATTTTTCAAATCCTCCAAAGATCCTCCAAAATAATCCCGATCGGTAAGAACGGAAATCGCGGAAGCCCCTAAGCTCTCGTATGTTTTGGAGATTTGCACGGGATCGTAATCGGAGCGAATTTCTCCGGCGGAAGGGCTCTTATGTTTACATTCCGCGATGATGGAAAAGTTTCTGCTTTTCAGAGACTCTCTAAGTCCGAGTCCTTGATAGGGAGCCGGGTCCCAATTCCGAATTTTTTCGATTTCGTTTTGTTTGGTTGCGATAATTTCCCGGAGAACCCGGTGGAGTTGAGACGAGGACATTAGAGGTTTAGAAAGATTTCAAAGCCTCGTCTTCGGTTTCGCGAATGTCAAAAAGAGAGGTGAGTTCGATTACGTCAAAGATCCGCTTTACCGCCGGTTTGATATTACTAATTTTTAATACACCTTCTTTCGAATTTAATTTTCTAAGAGTGGAAATACAAGCTCTGAAACCGGACGAAGACATATAATCCACTTCCTGCATATTCAGAATTACTTTTTTATGACCTTGATTGTCAATCAGATCATTTAGATTTTCCTCAACCTCATTGGCGATGGAAACATCCAAACGTCCTTTGAGATATACAATCAAAACGTCGTCTTGTACTTTATGCTCAAGCAAGGGAACATCCTTAGTTTTTGCTACTGACAACTATCGGGGACGAAAATACCCTGTCAATCACTGTTCAACGGTTTAAAAATGAAATTTCCCGAGTCCTTGAAAGGCTTAAAGACTCTTGTGTTGGGAGGAGGTATCTCCGGAAACTCCGCACTTGATTTTTTAATCTCCGAAGAAGCGCAACCGATTCTCTGCGATCGAAATCGACCCGAAACGATATCCGTCCCTTTTTTTCACGATAACACCGACCCACGATCTTTTCCCGAAATTTCATTGATCATCAAATCGCCCGGAATTTTACCAACACACCCGATTCTTTCTTATGCGGTCGAAAAAAAAATTCCCGTGTTTTCCGAAATCGATCTCGGCAGATTTTTTTTTAAAGGGAAAATCATCGGTGTCACGGGAACGGATGGAAAGTCGACGACAACTTCTCTAGTTTCTCATCTTCTGAAAAAAGATTTTTCCGATCTCAAAGAAGGGGGAAACCTAGGAGTCCCATTCACTTCCTTCTGCAAAGAATCGATTTCCTTAGCAGTTTTAGAACTCTCCAGTTATCAACTCGAAGATTCGTTTCCGCTTCATTTGAATGTGTCCGTATTCTTAAATCTCGCTGCCGACCATTTGGAGAGACACAAAACGATGGAAAATTACTTTCGTGCAAAACTCAAAATTGCGGATCTTTCGAATCGCGATCATTCTTTAATCGTCTCCGAAAAGATCAGGGAAAAAATTCTAAATTCCTCTTCCGTTCGGTGCAAGTTATTGAGCTTTGGAAGAACTACGACATCGGAGGCTGTTTTAGATGAGAACTCGTCGGAGATACGGACTTCGAAGTTCGTCTATGATATTTCCCGATTTTATCTTCCGGGAACCCACAACCGTGAAAATCTAGCGGCGGCGATTCTTGCATCGGAAGCGATAGGGGGAAAACCTGAATCGATCCAATCTCAAATCCCACTTTTTAAAGGCCTGCCGCACCGCTTTCAAATTGCGGGAGAAAGACAAGGCATTTCGTTTATCAACGATTCCAAATCCACAAACCTACACAGCATGCTCGCGGGAATGTCCACTTGGAAGAATCTGGATCAAACCTGTCTAATTTTAGGAGGCAGACCGAAGCAGGAAGATCCGAAACCGCTTTATGATTTTCTAATGCGCGGCATCGGCTCGGTGTTTTTAATCGGAGAAGCGAGATCCGTTTGGGAAATCGGAATTCGGAAAGTCGTCGGAGATCGATTGTTCTCCGTTGAAAATCTGAACGACGCGTTCGATCTATTCAAAAAAGGGAATGTGATTTCAAAAACCGTTTATGGCAATGTTCTAAAAAGAATCCGACTGCCGAACGGAGCCGAAATCGGTGCGATAGTTTTTTCACCGGCTTGCGCGAGTTTCGATCAATATAAGAATTTCGAGGAAAGAGGAAATCATTTTCTTTCTTTGGTGGAAGATTTTATCCGCACAATCGATTGAGCCGATAATTCGTTCATTTTTTCCTTAGGTTTTAAACGGCCTCTTAATTTAACGCGAGTTCGGCGTAACAAAATGCGAAAGCGATTATTATGTTGCGATCTGAAACGGCGCCTCTTACTCATCTCTACATAATAGAGTGCCTAAAATTCTGCCTCTAAACGTGGGATTTGTGCTCAAACTAACGGTAGTCTATTTTATAGGGACCAGTATCACTGAGTTTAGGAAGAAACACTTTTTACGAAAGCGTTAACCCAGTGTCTCACTTCCTGAATGCCGATTCACAAAAGAGGCATTCGCTGAGTTTCTTTGGGTTGTTCGACAAGTCGTATTGATCTATGAAATTCTCGAACTGTTGCGACGACCCGCAGAGTGACCTAAACACCGACCCATAGGAAGGTGTTTACTGAGTTTAGGAAAACTCTGCGAGCCTGAGTTCAGGGAGTCATAACACTTTAGTTTCTTATTCGCCCAAACTTTTTTACACCGAACTCACGTTAATACACGTGCCCGAACGCGGATATCCTAAAATCAGAAGAAAGTTTTAAATCTTTGAAAATCAGATTTCGATTCAGGATCAATCCGTCCCGCAACAATTCCTTTTCAATTCTGGTTTCATTTTCCATAGGATTCAAGAAGGAATCATCTAAATGGATAACATCTCCGGCGTCGTCATTCCATTTCTCAGGAATTGAAAACGAAAAATCACCTGGATTGTATCGTAACGATTGAATCTTATCTTCCTGATTGTACCGATCCGGATATTTTTCCTGATATTTTTTCAAAGTTTTCTGAAATTCCTCCTCGGAGTTTGCCACGAGCCGACCTCCGTCGATTCCAAAAACATAAAACGTTTTGTCCGTATTGTTTTGCGCAAACGCTTGGATAGAATTCGCCCAGCGATTCAATGATAGTTTAACTTTTTCTAAATCAATAAAATAGTAAGGCGATTTAAGATTCCCATTCAAAGCGGAATTTAGCATGCCCTCATACAATGGATTGGAATCAGCAGAATCAAATGCAGAACCGTCTTCCCCTTTTCGATTCGGATCCGCTCCGTAAGAAAGAAGCAGATAAACCATTTTAGGATTTTGATTACCGACTGCCAATTGAAGTGGCGTGGAGTTTTCCTGTCCGGAATCGACTTGTATTCCCGCTCGAAGCAACGCGCTTGCTTGCTCCAAATATTTGTCTTCGGAAGCGAAAAAATATAAAACCTCTCCCTGCTCCTCTGCGCTTGAGTTTTCAAGTATTAACTTCGTAATCTCGGGCGAGCCCTTGTATTTTGTTTCCGCGATCGCCGCCAATCGGAGAGGAGATGCTCCGTATCCATCCGGAGTTACCAACGTGATCTTTCCAAAACCGGCCCCTGATTGAATGTAGTCGGTTATAAAAGAAACGTTTCCGGAAAGTATCGCTTGATTTAATTGTTCTTCGATTGTTTGAGACACGCAAAACCTCTTAACGCAAATATCTAGAGTCATTTAAATTTTCGTAAATCTTTCCGTCAATAAAAATCTTGAGAAGATCAGCATCTACGTGATTCTCCTTCGCTTCCATTTGTAGTATATCCAACGCTCTTTCCACAGGAACCGCCCTTTTATAGGGCCGATCCTTATCGGTAAGCGCGTCGAAAATATCAGAGATCGCCATAATTTTCGATTGAACCGGAATCGAATCGGCGGTAAGTCCTCTCGGATAACCGGTGCCGTCGAGTTTTTCGTGATGCGCATGAGCGATGGAAGGAACCATTTTCAGGTCTCCGGTCCAAGGAATCATACTTAAAAACTGAAACGTATGTTCCACATGAGATTCGATTTCCTTTCTTTCCGCCAGATCCAAAGACCCTTTTTTGATCGTCAAAAAACCGAATTCATACGGGGAAATCAAATTCATCCTGTCCCCTCCCGTTGTGAAATAATTCACCTGAGCTATTTCTTCCAACATTTGAAAATTAGATTCTTCTAATATGGATGGTTCGTTGGAATCGACAACGACCTGAAACATCCTATCAAGCTTTTGGTATTCCACCTGAAGTTCGAATTCGAGAGAGATCTCGTAATCGGAGAAGCCGGCGCTTCCGTTTTTTTTTAAGTAATCCATCTTTTTTTGAAGTATTTTGGATTCGATGTCTTTTTTGATGTATTCGAATCTCCAACGAATCAACTCGAGTTCGTAGTCTTCCAGTTTTTTGGATTTGACCAAAACTTTTTCCCGAACCCCCACTTTTCCGAAATCGTGAAGCAATGACGCATAACGTATTTCTTTGATTTGTTCTTTCGAAAATTTAGTGTGTCTGTATTTACCTTCCCGGATAGAATCCACCGTTTCCGCCAAACCGACCGTCAGAATGGCAACTCGAAACGAGTGACCGCTCGTCGTGGGATCTCTGGCTTCGATCGCGTTTACGGACGCCGTTACGAAACCCTCAAAAAGAGTTTCAATCTCCTTTAAAAGATGATTGTTCTGAATCGCGACCGCAGCCTGCCCTGCGACGCTCATCACAAGCTGAGCGGAATAATCGTCGAAAGGAAAAATATCCTCCCCTTTCATCTGTTCAATGGTCAGCTTTTGATTGAAGTTCCTTTTCTTGTTAATGAGTTGAATGACTCCCACAACCTCGTCTCTATGATTTTTCATAGGAACCACGAGCATGGATTTCGTGTGATAATTGGAAAGAACGTCGAAATTGCTATTGAACGTATATTCCGCGTCTTTCGGCAGATCATAAACGTTCGGGATGTTCAGAATTTTTCCCGTGGCGGCAACGTAACCAGCGACACTGGATTTATTAATCGGAAGTAAAAATTCCTCCGTATTGATATCCATAGAAGAAATTTTAAATCTAAGGTTATGCGCAACTCCCTGCTCGTCCTTTTCCACGAGGTATAAGGATCCTGAATCGGCGATCGCTATTTCTCTCGCGCTAAAAATAATTTCCCGGAGAAGTTTATTGATGTCCTTTTCATCCGCGAGATTGATTCCGATCTGAGTCAACTTCGAGATTTCGTACTTCGTAGTGTTCACTTTGTGTTGAAGATCGAACTGATCCGTGATCATCTGAAGCTGAGTGAACGCGTTGAGAAAGGTTTTGTTTAAGATCATATCCGAAGACGATTCCGGCAGGATCGAAAAGATCAGGTCTTCCTCGATTTTTAGGTCTTTCGAGTGAACATAATCCAAGTTTTCGTTTAAAATGAAACGGCTTAGGATCAACGGATTTTTCTGAAACCGTTCATGAATTTCTCTTTGAGTTTCTTTGAGACGAGAAGCCGACAAATAGAAAACGACGTTTAAGAATCCGATGGAATTGAGAATATGTTCGGACTGAATGAATTCTTTAAGATTTAAAAATTGTATTCCCAAACGGAGAACGATCGGATCCAACCTTTCAACGATAGAACGAAAGTCCGTAACTATATATTTAGGAAATTCCTGACTCATCTTACCAGGAATCAATCAAACAGTACCAGAAATTATAGGAAAGAGAATTTTTCCCCGAATTTCGCAAAAAAAGATAACAAATCTATAACTTGAGATGTATGAGATTGAACTTCCTCTCCGATTCATTTCAATGGATCATCGAAGAGGAAATCATCTAAAAAAATTAACGTTTGAGTCCCAGAACTTCCTGAATCATCTGATCGGAAGTGGTGATCGTCCTTGAGTTCGCTTGGAAACCTCTTTGAGTCACGATCATATCCGTAAACTGATCGGAAAGATCCACGTTAGACATTTCTAAAATTCCCGCGTTGATCTTACCTCTTCCTTGAACTCCCGCCTCACCGATGTTAGGTTCTCCCGAGTTCATGGAATACGCGAACATCGTGTCTCCGGCCTTGTCCAAACCCGCGGGGTTGTTAAAAACCGCGGTCGCGATTCTTGCGAGAGGTTGGCGAACTCCGTTGGAAAATACCCCGGTGATCGTTCCGGAATTATCGATGGAAAAGGATTCGAGATAACCCATCGTATAACCGTCTTGTTTTACGGCCTTAGTAGTAAAGTCGGAGGAGAATTGAGTGATTCCGTCCACCATTCCCGCTTCTCCGAGATTGAGGTCAAAGCTTTGAACCGCTGGGTTACCTGCGATTCTAAAGGAAACCTTCGCGTTCAGCTTACCGCTGTTCATCGAGTCGACTCCGTCGGAAACGTAGACAAGTTTTCCGTCGGGAGTAAATCCGAACTCAAGTTCGGTGTTTCCCGGAAGTTGAGTGTTTTGTCCTCCCGTTCCGGAAACGTCCGCCGAAAGTTGGGTCGCATCGGTCATACTCAGACGCGCCTTCCAAGTGTTATCGCGGACCTTATAAAATTCCATTTTAAATTCTCTCTGAACCCCCTGATCGTCGAAGGTCTTAATCGTGGTTACATGACCTCTTCTCATCTTAGGATCGGGATCGTTGATCATCGCGGTGATCTCTTCCTGAGTCGCGTCCGGAGGAACCGCGGGTGCGGAAGAATTCAGGTTCGATTTGAAATCGATCTGAGAAGTCGCCTTCGCCGGTTCTTTGGAATATACGGGAATGATAATATCTTCGATGGACGCGGAAGAATTGATGAACTTATTTCCTTTGTCGTCCAGTCTTGCGTTCCAACCCTGAACCTTAAGCCCGTTCGCCGGGTTTACGTAGTAGCCGTTCTTATCGAGGTTAAAAGCCCCGGCTCTCGTATAAAATTGTTTGTCCCCGTCCTTTACGATAAAAAATCCTTCGCCGGACATTGCGACGTCCGTATTTTTACCCGTGGTTTGGAGAGAACCTTGGGTCATGATCTTATCAATCGCCGCAATCAAGGAACCCAAACCGACTTGTTGAGGGTTCACGCCTCCTATATTCTCCTTAGGTTCGGAAGCTCCTCTGAGTTCCTGAGAAATCATATCCTGAAACGTAACGCGTTCGGTTTTAAAACCGTGCGTGTTCACGTTGGAGATGTTGTTTCCAATGACATCCATTCGGACCTGATGGTTCTTAAGTCCGGATACACCGGAATAGAGTGACCTCATCATAAAGCTGTTACCTCGATTATCCTTTGTTTATTTCTTTATTCGTATGAATTGCTTTTGTCTTTTCCCGGGAACTTCCAGTCCGAAGTCTTTTGTTCGACGACGATTTTCTTTTGCGATGTTTGTCGTTCCACGGTCGAAGCGTCGACTTCCCTTTGTTTTTCGATTGCCGACACCGTTTCTTTTTTTTCGATCTCCGTTTGTGAAGCGTTAGGCGACACAGTAGAGACAGGAGACTCTTGAGAAGAAACATGAGTCCCGATCTCCAGAGCGCGAGTCGATGTTTGAGCCGGAGCGGATTGCTGCGGTTGACTCTGATTGTAAACGGCTTCCTGTTCTTTTAAAACGACCGGATCGCTGATTAAGGAAATTTGTTCGACGTCTATGGATCTTCCGTTCACACGAACGAAAGTCTTCCCCTCCCCATCGAAAAAAAGAGCGCCTGCAATTCCCGCGACGCTTTCACCGGTTACAAAATCGGGACCCGAAACGAGTTTACCAACCAGAGAAAAACTCTGACGGTTTCCCATCTTCTGAATTCCGGTGGAAATATTATTCATTTGTTCCAGAGAAGAGAACTGAGCCATCTGTGCGATAAAGTCTTGGTCTTTGACCGGGTTGGTAGGATCTTGGGAAGAAAGTTGCGTTATGAGCAGTTTAAGAAAATCATCCTTGCCGAGAGATTTTACAGTGGAACGGATTTCGATCCCTTTGAGACCGTTCTTTTCTTCCCGTTCCAAATTTTCCATGTGGTTCCGGATATTGAAACTTCTGTCTCCTTCGAGATAACGATCTCTGGTTGCTTGCTGGCTGATGCCCGTTGTTTCCGACATGATTTCCTCCGAGTCCTATACTTTCAGATCGAGCAGTTTCTGCGTTTTCCCTTCGGTTTTTTCCGAAAAACCATGAGACTCGGAAGAAATTTCTTCGAAATAAAGTTCGTCTTCCTCGTAAAAAGAATTTTTAAAGTCGTCCTCTCCGAAAGCGGCTTGGAAAGAATGCGGATCTTTTCCATTCTTATCGGATCCTTCGCTGAATGCGAAGGTTTCCTCTCTGACTTCGATCACGAGAGACTCAAGTTCAAGACCGTTCGCTTTAAGATCTTGCTTTAGATTTGCAAGCTCGGCAACTAACTGCTGTTTAACGGTATCGGACTCCACGAGAAGTTTTCCCCGCACAACGTCATTGTCTGTGGAAATGGAAAGAGACATCTGCCCTAAGTCTTTCGGATTCATTCGGATACTCGCTTCCGTTCTTCCGTTTTCAAGAATCTGCACTCGGGCAGAGCGGATCAGACTTTGGAAATTTTGCTGGATGTCTCTCTTAGAAAGAACGTTAGTTTCTTTGGATATGGAAAAATCTTTTCCGAGTATGTTCGTTTCCCTTCCGGAAACGGCCGGAACTCCAAGTCCTTTTACAAGAGAAGAGTAAGAATCCCCTCCCCCGGAACGGAAGGCTTGTTCCTGTCCCGACTTTCCAGAAGAATTTTCGGAGAATTGACTCAATATTGCTGTCTTAATCTCTTCCCTTCCGGAAGATTTTAAATTCGCATAAGAATCCGTTTTTTTATCCTTATCGATCTTCCACTTTTCTGAATCGAGAATCAGTTCTTTAGGAACTTCCGTCTTGGTTTCGTCCACACCTTTGAAAGAGATTTCTTTGTTGGGAAATCCCTTACCATTCTCTTGAAATTCTTTTATGTTGGTTTCGTTAAATTTAGATATTTCGGATACGACTTTAGATTCGGATAATTTCGATTCCACTTCGCGGACCGAACCTTCTTTTTTAGAAGTTAGGCTTTGGATTTCCTTCGGGTCTTCAAGAGAAACAAAAGTTTCCCTCTTCACATCAAACGAACTTTCCTCTTTTGAAAAAAGGTTTTCGATTAGTTTGCTCGTGGAAGTTGGTTGTTTGGGTTCCGAGACTTCAACGAAAACTTCTTTCATAATTTCCGCTTGAAGTTCGTCAGGGATCTCGACTTTGGGATCTATAATTTCGTTCGGTTTCGCTTCCGCAACAAGAAACCAAGGTAATGCTACTACGTTAACCGCTTCTTCAATTGCCTGGGGTTCTTTTTCCTTTTCTTTTGAGATTTTTACGATCTCCGATTCGACTTCTTCCTTAGAATGTACAGACTCGGTCTTTTTTTCGTCTAAGCTTTCCACATTCTCTTCTTGAACTGCGGAATCTTCCGTTTTTGAAAACGTATTTTGAATTTCAGTCAGAGTTTCATCCAATCCCTTTTGCACAGAGCCTTGTAAGATTTTCATTAAATCAAGAAAGGAATTCTTTCTGACAAACCCTCCTCCCATATTCTTTGTGGGAACGGCTTCGACATATCGCTCCGTTTTGAATTCCGAAATGGATAAATCACCAGAAATATTCATACTGCACTCCGCAGTATTAAAATCGATCTTTCGCAGAATTACTTGAAGATTTTTTAAATTACGACGGCTTTTATATTCTAATTTTCTTTCGCATGCGAAAATACCGCCGCAAGACTCCCTATTAGAAAACGAAAGCAACTCTTTATCGAATCATTTTGTCGGAACATTTTCTCAGCTGTACTATGTCTCTTTAATCGCCTTAAAACAACGTGATTTCAGCATGATTCATTTTTCTGAATTTGAACGCGGTTGATTCCGTTCACAGACCGATTTGACATAACACCTTCGCTCCATTTCCATTACAGAAACTTCTTCACTACTACGAGTCCCTGCGCATCGCATCCGTACTCTCATTCTTATGAGTCCTTCTCACTTGAATTTCTCCCTTAGCATAACGTGAGTTCGGTATAACAAAATGCGAAAACGATTGTATATTTAGACCTGAAACGGCGCCTACACGCCGGCTAGTAAACAGATTTCTTCCTCCTTCTCATGGACTATGTCCCATTTTTGATGACACCTTTAGTTGTATTTCGACACGTCGTCAGCGGTTCACTTGCGTTCGTCTCTTCTATTTTCACCTTACATTTTCATTACTCCTTTTTCTTCAACGCTCACGACTAACTCTTTATCAATGCCGCTTGGAGGTGATTTGTAGTCTGCTTCTGTAAACCGACTCCGAGCGCCCACCACTCTCATCTCTATCTCAGTTTGCATAGCACACGTCGGAACTACAACAAATCTCGATTTTACGAATAAATTCTAAAACTAGGAACTCCTAATTTTAGAAAATTCTTTCTCATTTTCTTACGAACCTGCTCACGTTAACTTACGATCGTTTCGTCCAAGGATGCGTTTTGAAGTCCGTTTGAATCATCGCCTAATGAGACTTTGGTAAAATATAGAAAGCGGTTTTCGTATATTAACGTGAGTTCGGTGTAACAAAATGCGAAAGCGATTGTAGCACTATGTTGCGACCGTAGGCAGCAACATTGAGTTAAGCGCGGTCGCGAGCCATTTTATCTATGAAACTCGTGAGCTGCGACGACACTCATAGGGAGTCGTTGCACTTTAGTTTCTTATTCGCCCAAACTTTCTTACGTCGAACTCACGTTATTTGTAATAGTTAGAACTTGATCTTACTCCTTAAAATTAACAAGGAGAAAAAGATGACAACAGGACAAAAAATAATCAAGAACAAGGGGTAACTCAACAGAACGCTTCCTATGGGGCGCGTTCTGGGTTCGTCACGATTTGGAGACGTTTCAAAAAAGAATGAAGGCGTTAGAAGCGTTCATGGCTCAGGGGATTCTCCCGTATTAACCGAATCGCAAGTGCAAGCATTAGAAAAAAGGAAATTAGAAAAACAAGTTGAAGGAGAAATAGAGACGGAACATCCAGGATACTTGGGATGTCAAGATACGTATTACGTGGGCACAATCAAGGGCGTAGGAAGGATTTACCAGCAAACCTTTATCGACTCCTATTCTAAAGTAGCGATGGCAAAACTTTACGATAGGAAGAACGCGTTAGTAGCCGCCGATATGTTGAACGACAAAGTGATTCCCTGGTTTGAAGAAGAAGGAATTCGGTTGTTGAGAATTTTAACCGATAGAGGAACCGAGTATTGTGGAAATAGGGAGCACCATGAATTCCAACTGTTCCTTGCTTTGGAAGATATCGACCATTCGAAAACAAGAGCAAGACATCCTCAATCGAACGGTATTTGTGAACGATTTCACAGAACCATTCAAGACGAATTCTATGCGATTGCTTTTAGGAAGAAGGTATACAACTCGATTGAGGATTTGCAAAAAGATTTGGATCAGTGGATCGATTCGTATAACAACGAACGGACGCATCAAGGCAAGTATTGTTTTGGTAAAACTCCATTCCAGACTTTCCTTGACACCAAGGAATTAGCTAAGAATAAGTATCTCGATAACTTACAATTTTCGTAATGAACTTTAAAAGGAAGTGTCAGATCTTATTTTGGCTATTACAAGTTATATTACGTTTGTGATTCGATACTCAGTTTCGACGAATAGTCAGGAACCTCGGAAATAGCGTTCGGTCATTGGGTTCGGTTTGAATTCCAATTCCCTGGATATTAGATTTTGTCGTAAATCGAGCGTCCAGATCATTCTGTAAGTCCCATGAAAACTAGGAACTCCTCTATTTAAAGTCTCCACGATAGAATCTCCCACTCCGACGTCTTCCAACCAAAGCATATAATTAAAAAGATAACACCTTGATACACCGTGCGCCGCCGCAAGCGCACCTAAAATCGCCCAAGTCCCAGTATTCACACGAATACTGAATTTTTTCATTTTCCCGACTCCCCGGTTGTATTTGATTTTACCCGCCTTACAATGGAGACGTTGCATCGCCGCAATGTATTTCCCGTATCTTCGTAATAAAAACGGAAGACGTCTCGGAAGAATTTTTTTCTCTTCCCGACTCAAACGATCCCAATAAGCAAACGGAACCAAAAGAGAATCCAAACCGAACCGACCCTCAATCAAGGCGGATTCAATTTTTTGACCGTCATCCAATAAAAGAATATCCATATTAAAGAACGGTTCTTAGAACTTTCTGTGCCGAGTGATTTTAGAGAATTTTTTGAATCGAACGTAGATTTAAATTTCGAACATGTTTTAAATCCCAAATTCACTCTTAACGAAACGTGCAAGTTTTCATAAATTACGCCACCTACACTTTCAAAGTTTCACACTGAAATATAAATTTGTAGTAGTTCCTACATTTTAAGATTAGGATAGATTCTTAGCATTGACTGTGCTTACTGATCCCTATACAATAGAATACCGTTCATTTGAGCATAAACCCCGCGTTTAGACGCGGAATTTTAGATACACTATTCTGTAGAGGTGAATAAAGTTAGGAAAAATTTCAGCGAAAATGAACCTTCAAAGGTTTCAGTATCGCCGATAAAACGGGAATCGGAGTCGCGAAACCTCCCAAACGAACAAACACATTTCTTTTTGTCGGAATTGGAAGTCCGTCTATTTCTTGAAAGAGAGTCGTAAAATGCGCGCCCTTAGCCCAAGGTCCGACAATGTCAGCAGTATAATCGTTGCGAACAAGAAGTCCCTCTTTATCGAAGCGATAGGATTGTTTTTCACAATGTGTATGAAGGTATTGTGGAAACTTCGCATCAATGTGAAGTCCCCCGTCGGCAAGTTCGACTTCTCGAACCGTATATTCCCTCAGAATAAAGGGCACACTCAAATACTGAGTGACCGCATAACCGAAAAAATACGAAGCGTCTAGAGAGTTCCAACGTCTGTATTTTCGCAGGCCGAGAAAACTTTCCCTATAATTACGGATCTTGAATGTGTTTGGATCATCGTCCGAATTAAAGATTCCTACTTTACCATTTTGGAATACGATTTTTTTTCCGGGAACCGGATATTCCAAAAATTCAGCGACGAATTTCTTGGGAAAAACCCTCACGCTGCCGTATTTACCGAAAGTTCTACCGAGACCTTTCAAAAGAGGAAGCGGGCCGCCCAAATGTTGGAAATCAAACTCCACGAAATCCAAACGATCCCAGAGTTTCCATCCGCCGTATCGATCCACGATTCTTTCAAAATGATTCATATAACAAATCGGATCCTTCTTTTATCATCGATTTCCATATAAAATCGGAAAGTTAGAATTTGATTCAAAGCCTGTCCTTAAAAGAAATCAGCTACAATCAATCATTCGGGAAGTTTATGACAAAACATTGGAGTTCCCACATCCCAAGGTATTGAGATAGTTTCTAGTCAATAGCCAAATAAGGACTTTTCCCAATAACCGCTACTTGCAAGCCTTTTGTTTACGAATCATTGCATTCAATCGCTCCTCTTCTTCCTGAGTGATAGTATGCCTTTTCAGAACCGACTCCGCCAAAGTAATCGCAAAAGGGTCCTTGTTTGTACAATCATTGAAAAACTCAATAGCTTCGGCCCTTGTATTTTGATTTTCCTTACCCAAACGGATTCGATGTAATTCGAGGCGTTTTTCCTTGGTGGACAAGTCCACGATCAGATAGTCGGAATAACATTCTTTGATCAAATGTTCGGGAAGATCAGTGATCGGACAATTTTTGTTAGAAGAATTCGATCTTCCGTTTGTGCGATCGGATTCGACCACGGTCCGATCGGCCACCTTTTGAGCCTCAGGATCTTTTTTGGCAGAACTCGGAGCGGCAGTTTTGTTATTATTCTGGTTTTGGACTTTTTCTTCCAGTTTCGTATTTTCTAACTTTTCAGGAATGGCCATTTTACTTTCAACGATCGGCTCATTTTTAAGAAGCCGATCGAAAAAATAGTCTATCATGAAAATCGAATATTTTTGGATCCTATCCTCCTCTTGAAAACCAGAAACTGCCTTTTTAGCGATCTTTTTACTGTTTAAAATTTCCGCCTTATTCGCCTTAGACGACTCCAATTGTTTTATAGTCGATGCAAGACTCTGATGAAATTTCTTCCTATAAGTCTGGTTCCAATTCAAAGCCGATCCTTTTAACAAATCCTGAAAAAGAGAAAAACTTCGATCTCTTTCCCTCAGTTTTTTCTGAATCATCTCTCGATAGAATCTTTTGAGCTCGTCGTCCTTTGCGGATGAATCGCGAGTTTCTATCGGTTTCTGCGAAGGCTGAAATTCCGATTTTTTGTCCAAATCAAACCAAGTATATACAGTATTCAAAACGCCATCGACCGCCGACTGAAAGATGTCCTGAATTAAAGTGGTCGACTTCTTGCGACTTTTATTTGTAACTAGACTACGGTATGCCAGCTCGTATTCCAAATTCCGACTTCTTTGAAGTTCCTCGTATTTGTCTGTAAGATTCTTTTTTAATATTCTCCAGTCCTGATACAGATCGCCGCTCTTTCTCAGGAAAGTAGTCAGAGCAACGGTAGATACCTTATTTAAAGAACTTTCGTTTTTTCTAAACTCATCTCTAAAATGATCCAGAGCTCTCGTTTCGATCTCACGATAATGCCTATTGACGAAATCCGCATCTTGAAAAGATTCTGCGGAAATTGGAGTATGGTCGGGCGTTATTGCGGGCAAGAGTTCATTCCTTCCATTTGATGGAACAACCTATCGAAGGCATTTGATTGATCGGTGCGGGATTTCCTTTTACAAGTTGATGAACCGCGTATTCCAGTTCCTTTCTAGAGACCTGCTTTTCGTTCTTCCAGTTATCATCCATTCTTCCATGATAATAAAGCTTTTTTTCCTCATCATAAAGATAAATATCCGGCGTGCACATCGAACTTAATTTTTTTGCGACCTCTTGGGTCTTATCAACTAAATAAGGAAAGGGAATCCCCCATTCCTTTATTTTCGAAAGCATCATTTGGGGAGAATCGTCAGGATAATCCGGATGAATATTCGGATTGATTGCGACCGTCCTGACTCCAAGAGATCGGATTTCTCCGGCAAAACGAATCAACCTCGGCCAAATCGCTTGAGCATAAGGACAATGATTACAAGTCACGGCCAACAACAATCCCGTCGAACCGAACAGTTGATCGGAAGAATATATTTTTCCCTCCGGATCTTCCAAACGAAATTCAGGGAGCAAACTTCCTAAGGGTATTTTTTCAGATTCGAGAAGAGACATTACTTTTATCTTAAAGTGAAATCCAATCTATTTCACGAAATTATTTTTTTATAAAAAACAATAATCGTATCCCCAACTCCGTTAGAAACAAATCGCAACCCTTTATTAGCATTTGTTGGCGATCCCACTTTCAAAGGTTTTTACTGATCCCCATAAAATAAGATACCGTTAATTTGAGCACAAATCCCGCGTTTAGGCGCAAAATTTTGGATACTCTATTCTATGGAGATGAATAATAGGAATAGACCTATATGATTTCTTCTATACAATACCTTGTTTCATAATTCATACAAGTAAAGAAATTTCTAAATTTTTTTCGGGCCCATTTTCTTACCCGGCTCTCGGGGAATCGATTTCAAAATTAATTGCCCAAAGCAGCCCTCTTTTTTTCGGCAAGTGTTTTCCAATAACCTTCCGGATACGCTTTGATTAGATTCTCATAGAACAATTTTTCCGCGTTCTTCTGACTTACTTCTCCACCGTAAAATAATTTCTTTAAATAATTAGATTCCATTCCTTTGATATACTCTTCTCCAGATTCCAGATTTACCAATACTTTATTTCCGGCAAAAAGTTCGCTGAGATTCGGAGCATCATCCGCAATTCCGTAAGGATCGTCTTTGGAAGACGGAGTCACCCTTGCCATCAAAATCCCGCCAAATGTGATATCCCCCGCTTTTGTTTTGATAGGAAATGCCTTAAAAGATTTGAACGGTTCTATCGAAAAATCCCGAACCACGGTTCGTCTGCACTTCTGACCACAACTTACTTGATAAGTATAAGTTATTCCGGTGATTGCATATTCCTTTGCGGGATCAAGCGAGAGTAAAAGATAAAACGGTGAAAGATATCCGGTTTTTCCTTCAAGATACTGGGTCGATTCTACTTTTTCCGCCATCACCGGTTCTTCAATCGGATACGGGCTTACATTCAGAGAATTTTTTTTGGCGTCTTTTGAAACGACCTCGGAAAATTTAACCCCGTACATTCCAAGCTCGGCAAATACCGTCCCTGAATCTTTGCTGAATAAATTCAATAAATCTTTATGGTTTTGATTGTACGCATAAAGTCCGAAAGCCATAACCCCGTATGATTTTTTATCTTTATCCGTTATAGGATTATATACACGCACCACTTCCTTCGTACAATTCGAAACTAATACAAAAAACGCGACGAACACAATCCGATTTAAAAAAATTGACATTTCGAGTCTCTCCTTAAGCAATGAAAAAAATTTCATCTTAATAGACAATCATTTTGAAAAATCGAATTCTTTTTATCCTCATATTCTTTGTTTTACAAGGTTGCCTAACAGTAACCGAAAAAGAACTTCCTCCCAAAATTGAACTCGGCAATCATCTTCCTAGATCGAAAGAAACTTTGGTGATTCTAGAAGAATTTTGGAGCGACATAGATCCAAAACTCGCAGACCAAGAAAATGCTTCTAAAATAGGGAAAGATTCTCTTCGGAAATTTCAGAACCCCTTGATTGCCGGATATGCAAAAAGAAATTTTGCAAGCGCTTTCGCACAATGCCGTTGTTTTCAAAACATAGTGATCGCCTTCAAAGGGGTCGACGATTTGGATTTTCTCCGAAAAAAATACAAAAATGTCATTCGAGTCAAATTAGAAAATTATAATGATACTAAAACTGTGCTCGCAACGACTTTATTGAGGACCTTCACCTTGGGATTAGTTCCCACATGGAATTCTGTCATACAAAAAGCAGAATTCACAGTCGAGTCGGAAACATTACAACAACCCGTGGCATTCAAATACGATAGAAGATTTACGTTATACGCTCATATTTTTCTCTTTTTCGGTTTGTTTAACGAAAAGAGCGTATTGGGTCGCTATTCTCAATTTTACGATTTTTTCCAATTAGCGTCATCGGAAATCTATTCTCAAAAACTGATTCCTTTGGACGATTAATGCTTGTTTGAAGCCTTAGTTTGAACTTCCCCCGAATGGGTAGACAGTGTTGTGCTTGAGTTATTTTAAGACTACTCATCCCTACATAATAGAGTGTCCAAAATTCCGCATCTAAACGTGGGATTTATACTCAAATTAACGGTATTCTATTTTATAGGGATCAGTAAGAACAGCTCCCTTATCCTGCGCCGCGAATATCAGTCTGATCAATCGTCGCGAATGCTTTTCTCTAGCGAGTTCATATCGGATGATAAAAAAATGCGAAAAAGAATTTACGGCTCCGGTTGGGGCGCCATATCAGAACTGACCAAAACTTCTTAAGAAAAATCAGTTACCATTATTGCATAAGTTCGTAATAAAACATAGGAAGTTCACACATCCTTTACAAAGAAACATTTTGAAAATCGGACCGACCTATGATGCCTTGTCATAGATCGATCTCTTAAATTCAGGATCCGAACTAAAAAGTTAGGGAACGAATTGTAATCGTATAATCTTCCACTTCGCCTTCGATAAATTTTTCGTCCGAACGAGGATAACCTTCCGAACTTGTACTTGCTTTCATTGAAACTCTCATTCTTGTATCCCCGGTTAAGGCATTTGCCGGAACTATAAATGATTTTTGAATGTTTCCCTCTGTCGAAACAGATACGGAATCTTGCACCACCAATTCCGTGGAATTAGCGCCATCGTCAAAAATACCATCTCGATTGAAGTCGATCCATACTTTCCATTTATGAGTTCTTGTTGGAAACATGTCGGTCGAAGAATTCTGACTCGATAACTGGATATTATAAGTCACTCCTTTCAAAACCGTTGAACGGAGGTAAGTACTATCCCTATATCCGCAATCATTTCCCGAGTTTCTTTCCAGATTCGAAAGTTTTACGGAAGTTATGAAATGTTTCGGTTTCATACCTAATCCGCCCTGAGAAGTGGTATTTGCAGGAACGCCGACCGCGTCCCAAGCGTCGATCGTACTTTTCACTTCTTGCGAAAACTTTCCATATAAATATTTTGAAACGGCGATACTTGCGGATCTTACATCGCTATACTCTGATGTAGGCCAAAGAGAGAGTAACGTTCCATAGGCAATTTTCTCGGCCTTTTCAATGCTGATACCAGAGGCGTCGTACTCGCACTTGTGATCGTTGGTCCCTTGTTTTCCATTGGAAAGGATATAAAACCAATGACTCAAAACGGTACTATTTATATGAACTTTTTCCGTCTCAAAATCCCAAAAAAGTCCTTTGTAAGTAGTAGGACCTATGCTGATGAGCCCGGTGGACCTTGGATTCTGAGCGGAACGTATTCCCCCTCCCGGTGCCGTTTCATCTCCGAACAACCATATATTTTTGTGCATTCCCAATGTCTTATTAACAAAATGATTCACCGCGATATTCCAGATATCGCTGAATCCTTCGTTCAAGGCTCCCGACTCTTTCTCATACCCCCAACCGGAAGTATAAGCGACTACACCGTGGCCATATTCATGAGAAACAAAATCAAGAGAAGTCGTGTCCTCAAATCTCGGATCCATGAAGTCACCGCCGGAATCCTGACAAGCACTATTGTTATGAGGACAGTACAGATAAAAAAGCTCTTCGGTGGCATCATCCCAATATGCATTGTTAGTTATCCATGAACGAGCATAATGAACGTTATTCGCTATGCTTCCATCATTCCCGTCATAACTCAACCGGTTGTGAACGACTTTAAAATAATCATACGTTTTTTCGATTCCCCAGTGCGCATCGAATAAAGCGTCATGGTTGAAATCGTCATGATACTCCGAACTAGTCCAAATATTATTAGAATCACTGAATGGAAACTTATGAGATTCATTTCCATGACCCAAATCTACGAATCCCCAAGAATACGTAAAAATTCCTTTTCCTCTCGAATAATCTTTCAGTTCGTAATAATTGTCTTTGCCCGCCGTCCAAGTTATGATCGACTGTACTCCGCTAAATCGAGTCGCAGCCGAACCCGTTTTAATACAGGGGGTTTTGTCAGGAAAACAAATTCCGTAATTCGGATCCGGCGGGGGTTGCGGAGTCGGGCCCGGTTCTCCCGCTTCGTACCGCCGAGCATCCTTACTCGCAAGAATTTCACCGGAGTTTGCATCTACATGAATGTATTTCGAAGCAGACGGTTCGATCGCGGCAATTCCAAATCGATACACCAATCGGAACTCATTTTTTTGCAAACCGGAGAGCTTGGATATCAAGAGTTCTCCTTTCGGAAAATAAGTAGCTTTGGAATCCTTCTTGATTGTTTTCAACATCTCCTCTCTTTCCGGTGATTCCCAAATATACTTTTTAGCACCGAAATGTTTCAAGGCTTTGGACAAAGCGTCCGTTTCCGACAAAGAAGGTGTTGTAATCAAGTCCGACGGAACCTCGGAAAAATTTCCGCTCATAGATTCGATTGTGTTATCTTTCGATTCGATCGTATAGATTCCATTTTCGACCTTAATATTTTTATAATATTGTTGAAATCGATCGTAAATGCGATCCGCGTAACGATTGGAACGCAAAAGAAGCGGTTGCGATTCCGGAGATATCTGAAGATAAGCTTTCAATACTTCCGGCGCTTGTTGCCTGGAATACGGAACCAGATCCGAATTGAATCGCGCAAATGTAAGAGATCCATTGGGAGAATATTGTCTCTCCGAAATCGCTTTGCTATCAATCGAAACCGGATTTAAAATTCCAAGCCAGTATGGAAATTCAATCTGCTTTCCATCTCGACAGCTCAGAAAAATAAAACTAGAAAAAACCCAAATAGAAATAATTCCTATTTTTTTATATACAAACCAATCAAAATACTTCATAACCTCTGCGCCTTAATATTTATTTAGGACCGTTTAATCTCAGTTACACTATACATTTTAGCTTTAGGGTGTTCAAAATTCAGAAACGACAACATTCATTTAGAATTAATTTGACTAAAACTTAACAAAAACGCACGAACAATAGAAACAAAAGGCTCTAATTTATAATAAACTATAAAATAGATACGCCATATAAATGAATTTACGAGCGTCTAAGTCTGAATTTCGCGAACTGGATCTATATTTTACAGATTCTTAAACTATTTTCGAATTGGAGATGTTTTTTGAGAATAGAAGCAGAAAAGGAGAATCTTGGATTCTTCATGCTCAAGGAGATACGTTAGCGCTTTCTCGTCGGTAGCAAATAAATTTGTAAGTGACTCGTTTTATCACGTTGAGAATGAGGTTCCATGGAAATTTTAAGGAAGGAACTTCCAAGATGTTTCAGTTTTACGAGGCAATTGCCACATTTGTCTTCAAGAAAGAGTTTCGAGGAGTTCCCACAAATTGTGTTATCTGTTAAGTCTTATTCCTAAATTTTTCCTTCGAACCCGAATCTTTTCACTCCATTCTCCCTTGACTCTAAAAGCCGTCGACAAATATTGAGAATCATTTTCAAAATTTAAAGCCCAATGGAACAAAAATCAATTCCGTCTCTTTGTATTTTTCTCTTTTTCCTACTTTCTTGGGGAATTTTCGCACAATCAGAAGAAAATCCTACACAACGTCCTTCTTCTAACGGAGAAGAATCGGAACGCGCAGCCATTTCGGTGATAGGAAAACGAAAGGTCGACCTCAAAAGAATTCCCGGTTCAGCGATCGTCATTGAGAAGGAATTTTTGGAACAGACCAAACCGGTGGATTCGATGGAGGTTCTGAGAAGAGTTCCCGGAGCTTCCATTCGTTACCAAGATACCGGTTTGATTTTAAATCTGGGTTTTCGAGGCGTGAACAACGATCTCGGAAGAAAAGTTCTCATTTTAGAAGACGGAATTTTTACCTCTCTCAATCCTTACTCCGCGCCGGAACAATACTATACTCCGAATATCGATCGTATGGAAAGAATCGAAGTCATCAAAGGTTCGGGGGCGATTCTTTTTGGGCCTTCTACAATCGGCGGAGTGGTTAACTTCATCACAAAACGTCCTTCAAAAGAACCGATTCTTTCCGTGTCCGCACAAGGCGGGTCCTACGGATTCTTTTCCTCTCAAGTTTCTTACGGAGGAACGTTCGGAAATACCGGTATCGATATTTCGTTTCTCAGAAAACAAGGAAACGGATTTCGAGATCACCAAGACTTTCGATTGCATGAATTCTCCTTTAAGTCCATAACCGATCTGAATGAAAAACATATTCTTACTTCTAAATTTTTAGCAACCGCCCAAGATGCAAACATGACTTATCTCGGCTTGACAACCGCCCAGTTCTGGAATCATTCTTCTTCCAACTTTGCGGAACAGGATAACCGAAAACTTCAGAGATATTCCGGCGATATCGGCCACGAATGGAAACTCACCGATCATTCCAAACTTGTGACAAAAGTTTATGCTGCATATACGGAAAGGAACTGGGCAAGACAGAATTACCTTAGAAACACGGGCCCCAACTTCGGCGCCATTCCGGGTAACGTAATCAAAACCTACGATACGGAACCGTTTGTGAATCGCCCAGGCGATACGGTTTACATGTTAGACAGCGTGGGCCACAGAAACCGTTCTTATCGTTTTGTAGGAGCGGAATCCCGCTATCAACAAGACTATCAGTTTTTTGGAATCAAGAACCAGCTCGACGCGGGTCTGCGTTACCACTATGAAACTGCGGATATCAAATACTTAGACGGGCCGCCCACTCCCGATTATGCGATCTTCGGCAACGGCTTTGACAAACCCCCAACCGGAGCCGCTTCTTCGGAATATTCCCTCTCCAAATCGGGAAATATAAGAGATCACGAAGTCAATCACACAAAATCCATCGCAGGTTTTGCTCAAAACAGTCTCAAGTTCTACGATCGATTTTCGGTGATTCCAGGGATTCGTTACGAATCGTTTTCACAAAACAGGACGATTCTTCGTCAACAGTCTCTGGATCCGGCCACTAACCAACCTCTTCCGAACTCCCCCTCCCAAGAAGTGGACAAAGGAAGCAAACACACGTATCACGTTGTAATTCCAGGCCTCGGGCTTACTTACGACCTCAATAAAGATGTGACTTGGTTTGCAGGCGCGCACAAAGGCTTTTCACCTCCTAGATATCAGGACGCATTGAACAATTCCGGCGTCGTCAATCGAATCGATCCAGAATATTCCTATAACTACGAAACCGGCTTTCGAGGAGATATTACAAATTACTTAAATGCCCAGGTAAGTTACTTCGATCTGAACTATATCAACCAAATCATAATCACTTCTTCCACTTCCGGAAACGACTCCGCCTCCTCTGCAAAAAACGGAGGAAGAACTTACAGTCGAGGTCTGGAAACCAACGTCACGTTCGATCCGGCCAAATTGTTTGAAGCATCCTTCAAACTTCCGATTGATTTGATTTATACAAGAGCGGACGCGAGAATGAATCAGTATTCCATCGACGCCTCAAAAATCACACCAAATCAATCTCTACTCGATTTTATCGTCGCTCAGAAGGATAAAAACGGTAACTACGTGCCTTACGTTTCCAGAGACACCGTGACCCTCGCTCTCGGTTTTATCCATCAAAAGGGCTTTTACTCAAGAGTAGAATATCAATATTTCTCCGCCCAATATCACGACGACTCAAATACTAGAACCGTATACTGGGCCGACCTGATCACGGACCCTCTCGGCAAAAAAGTATTACAATATCTTAATATAACTTCGAATAGTTCCGGCGAAACCGGCGTGATTCCCGCATACGGGCTCATTAACTTTTCTCTGGGTTATAAGGACCCGATTCAACGTTGGAATCTCTTTGTCACCGGAAAGAATTTAGCCGATGTTCGTTACATTTCCGGTCGCCTTCCCGAAGGAATTCAAGTCGGTCCGTTTCGCCAAATCAATGTCGGTGTCACTTTTGAACTCTGATCGATGTTTTTTTAGTAATTTCAGTCCCTCAAGGTCGTATGAGTTCCTAGATTCTAGAAAGAATTTCTTTCTAGAATCCGGACTTCTGTGCGAAAAGTGCATAAACTCTCCTCAAACTAGAAATTTTTCGTGGGAGTTCCCACAAATTCACCCTAAAACAAAATTTTCGTTTGACTATAATTTTGATATTGAGAATTGGTATCAATATCATAACAACCAGTTCATCGAAAATTCCCCGGTTGCGGGCAACGGCCCTCTGCCGGGATCTTTTTAAAAACTTTCAGGAAGCTTGAATGAATCTCAAAAAATTTACTTTCCCCTTTTTTCTTTCAATCGTAGTGCAGCTCTTACTGTTCAACTGTAAGCCTGGAGAAAAACCGAACGATTCCCTGCTCGCTCTACTTGGATTAGGATTTCAACCAACTGCGACTAAAGCTCAAGTGGTAGATCGTTATCTGCAACTCGGCTACGAATCGTACGATCAAAGCTACAAAGACGCAGTCAAACTGCAAACCGCGGTAACTGCATTCGCCGCAAACACAAACCCGAGCGCAGCGGATCATGCAAATCTTAAAAATCTATACATCATCGCAAGAGCTTCTTATCTAGTAACCGAAGCGTTCCGTTTTTCTTCCGGACCGATCGATAACGTAGACGTCTTAGGTTGTGGAAGTAACGCGGACGGATCCGGAGAAGAAGAATGTGAGGGACTGATCAACTCGTGGCCGTTAGACGAAAGTGCGATTGATAACTACGTTGCGGCAGCGGGCGCGCAAACAACCTACGCCGCTATCCTAGATGCAAACGGAGATGCGGCAGCAAATAACGGAGCCGTCGATGGTGACGACGAAACGGCAATCACGGTAGGATGGCACGCAATCGAATATATTCTCTGGGGACAAGACCTGTCTAACGGAGGAATCAATGAAATTGCAGGACAACGTACCGCAAATGAACTTGCAAACGCAGATGCAAACGGAGCCAGAAGAAGAGCTTATATGAAAGCCGTCACCGACGGACTCGTTCTTCAATTAGGACTGATCCGAGACCAATTTGCAGACGGTTCCAGATATTCGGACGCACTGAAATCCAATCCTAACGCCGCAATCACTGCCATCTTTCAGGGTCTTGGAAAATTCATCGCAGGAGAATGGGGCGGAGAAAGACTCACCGGAACCTTTGATGGACAACAGGAAGAAGAGCATTCCTGTTTCAGCGATACTACCAAGGCTGACTTTTACTACAATGCTCAAGGAGTATTGAACATTTGGTCCGGATCTTACGAACTGAAAAAAGGAACCGTGGCTTCCACAGGGCCGGGACTAAGAAGTCTTTTCGGAACTCTCAGCGCTCCGCCGATCGCCGCCCAGGCAATTGCATCCAGAGACGTATTTTGCATCAATCTTCCGGAACAAACAGCAGATCCGAATTACACAACGACTTGCCCACCCAAATCTTTAACGGGAAGATACGACCAAATTATCAGAAATACGGATTCCGAATATAAAATCCTTTTTGATACGCAGAAACTAATCGGAGATACCATGAAAAAAACGATCACCGATGCCGCAAAAGGAGTTGGCGTCTCGATCACCGATTTTTCTATTTAAGTTAAATAGGAAAGATCAATCATTATGAAAATCAAAAGATCATGACGAAAAAAGAGTTCCCCTTTATGATTTCAATCAATTCAAAAATTCGAATAGGATTCCTTAGCGGAATCCTATTCTGTTTACTCACTCAGTGTAACCTTAAAATTTTCGACCATAAAAAAAACAACGATCAAGAATTGGCATTGATTCTACTTATCCTTGCAAATATGGATCCCGGTGAACAATATTCCGGCGGCTTAACGACGGTTTTCGATACCACCGTAAACGCCTTCGACCTCCCTGCGGCAAATCTCCGAGAAGACGGAAACATAGACTTTCAAGGCGGAAACTCGTTCTTCAACCGAGTTTGGGTTCAAGGTGGAAATTCCGCTTCCGACGGATTGGGACCGGTTTTTAACAGCACCTCCTGTAACGGTTGTCACGTAAAAGACGGAAGAGGAACTCCTCCTCCCAGCGGAAGCAACGTTTTTTCCACTATGTTGATTCGAGTCAGCCAAAACGGAAAAGATCCGATCACAGGCGGACCGGTAGGACTCGATAACTACGGACTTCAGATTAATAATCGTGGAATTGCGGGAGTCCCAGCGGAAGCGACCACAACCGTAAACTTTGCGGAAGAACCGGGACATTTTCCCGACGGAGAGGCGTATTCTCTCAGAAGACCTACGTTCATCATCTCAAATTGGGGTTTTGGGCAACCTCCGGTAGTACACCAATCTCCTAGGACCTCTCCTATGATCCCAGGACTCGGACTTTTAGAAGCGATTCCGGAATCGACCATCCTTTCCTTTGCGGACGAAAACGACTCGGATGGGGACGGAATCTCCGGAAAACCGAATTTCGTTTGGGACGCCAAACTGCAAAAGAAAGTATTGGGAAGATTCGGATGGAAAGCGAACGAACCAAGTTTATCGCAACAAAATCAGGGAGCATTTTTAGGAGATATAGGAATCACGAGCCCTCTTTTTCCAAATCAAAACTGCGTAGGCATACAGGCGGATTGTTTCGCTTCCCCTCCCGGAGTTAACGGAACTCCCGAAGGAACCGAAATTTCGACTAAAACCGCGGAGTTAGTGACTTTTTATACCAAACTTGTGGGTGTTCCCGGAAGAAGAAACTGGACCCGCCCCGATGTGATTCGAGGGAAAGAGATCTTTTCGGAAATCGGATGCAACGCCTGTCATAAGCCTTATATTTTCACAGGTCACTCGGAGGGATTTCCGGAAATTTCTTTTCAACACATAAAACCGTATACCGATCTTCTTCTCCACGACATGGGACCCGATCTCGCAGACAACCGGGAAGACTTCGAAGCCTCCGGAACGGAATGGAGAACCCCTCCTCTTTGGGGAACGGGACTCATCCAAAAAGTGAACGGTCATAACCATCTCCTTCACGACGGACGCGCAAGAGGCCATAAAGAAGCGATTCTATGGCACGGGGGAGAAGCTTTGACATCCAGAAATAAATTTGTCAATCTTCCGAAAGAAGATCGGGATAAGTTGATTCTATTCCTGGAATCTCTATGAGAATTTTAGAATCTATGAATACTCCTTGGACGAGAAAATCTCTCGCCCAAGGAATTAAAATTCTCACTCTGAGCACGATGATCGTATTCTCGAAAATTCGCTGCGGAGACTTCGGAAAAATTACTGGAACGGAAACCTTCCTAGTCGCGTTATTCGCAAACGCAAGTACAGGAGAATTTCTGAATTATACGGCCAACCGAGTCGCCGTTCCTCAACTCTCTCGTCTTCTAACCGCAACCGACGAGTTAAAAACGAGCGCCGCTTTGTACCAAGCGAATCAAAACGCGGCCACTCTTACGGATCTTCAAACGAAATGGTTAGCCGCGAGAAGAATTTTCAAACAATCCGAAACGTTTTATATCAACCGGTCCTATCTTCCTTCGAACTTCTTTCACAAATTGGACGGTTATATTTTAGGAGAAAACAACCGTCCGACGGCAAACGATTTGAATCTAGCCGCCGCAACCAATCCAAACACCGGTACGGTCGATTCGTATCCTCTTACTCGAAAGGGATTTGCCGCATTGGAATATTTCATTTTCGACGACGGTAACGGGGCGCATACGACCGCCGCAATTAACGCGGCAAACGCGAATGCGGGAAGAAGAGCCTACATCGTCTCTCTCGCGAATGTGATTCAATTGGACGCACAACGACTTCTTGGTTCTTGGAATTCTTCTTCCGGGAATTTTGCGGAAGAATTGGCTTCGGGCAAAGGTTCCTTCGGTGGGATCAAGGACGCGACTGACTCGTTCATCAACGGATTAGTTCAGTTGGAATATACGAATCAAGACATTCGAGTCGGAATCCCGGCGGGTCTCACGGTTGCAGGAACGACTCAATATCCCGCAAAGCTGGAATCAATTTACAGCGATACCGCCTATCAAGACCTATTGTCGTCTTTGGAAGGATTAGAACTCGTTTATTACGGTAATGCGGGAGATAACGAAGCGAGATCCCTAAGTTATCTCGTTCAGTTTCAAAACAGCGCGTTAGACGCCCGTGTTAAAACGAAAATTACCACGTTAAAGTCTCTCATTCAAGAAAGAATTAACGCATCCGCAACACTTAAGACAGACCTCGCCGGGAATCTCAACTTCGTAAATACGGAAATTTATTTAAGATTCAGGGAACTTCGCATAATCTTTGCGACGGAAATCATAGGAATCTTAGGAGCGAACGCCCTGCCTTCCAATTCGGACGGAGATTAAAAAAACGTGAGTTCGGTATAACAAAATGCGAAAGAATTTTCTAAAAGTATGGGTCCTTATTTTTAAAATTTGTTCCTAAAATCGCGATTTGTTGTAATTCCCACATTTTAAGAATAGATTTACAGCGTTCAAATTTCAACTTCCTACAAAAAAGATGAATCATGGATTTCTTACGACCCTGCTCACGTTAAACTTATCATATCCTTGGGTAAACTTTACTCGGTCGAGAAGAATGATTCGCAAAAAAACCTTATCAAAACGAATCCATAGACCAGGAAACATCGCTTCCGAGATACGGACGTTTTAAACTTTCTTCTTATCCTTCAAATTCAATTCGTACAATTTAATATACTTTAGAAAATTATAATAAAATCCCAAAATCGCCAGAACAAAACCTTGTTTCCCGTCCAAAAATCCGAATCGAATAAAATACATCCAAAACGCCTTGTAAAATCCCTCCGAAAACGCGTAAAAAAGACCGCTCGATTTCCCGGCCCCGTATTTTTCCCGAGCGCCTAATTCGGAATACGCATTGATGTAACGAACATGATCTCCGATGCTTTTATAGGAATAATGATATACGGGAGAATTCAATTTTTTGCATATACCTTGAAGTTGAATCGTCTCGTGAACGAGTCCACCTCCGAATTTTCCTTTGGATTTGTGAAAGAGTCGAATCCTTCGGTTGGGATACCAACCTCCATGACGGATCCATTTCCCCAAATACCAAGTAAGCCTCGGAGTGGAATATCCGTCCGCAGCGGGAAGTCCGTTTTGAAACAAAGCCAGAATTTCCTCTTTTAATTCCAAAGAGACTTCTTCGTCCGCGTCTAGAGTTAAAACCCATTCGTTTTTAACGAGAGAAAGAGCGAAGTTTTTCTGACTGACGTAGTCGTCGAATTTTCTTTTGTAAACTTTGGCCTTATGTTTTTTGGCAATCTCTACGGTTTTATCCTTAGAACCGGAATCGACTACGATGATTTCAGAAACGAAATTTAGAGGTTTAAGACAACGCTCTATATTGTCTTGCTCGTTGAGTGTGATAATACAAACGGAGAGAGGAAGCCGCATTTAATTTTTATGATCGAGTTTTTCGGACACTCTGAAAATTAGGGGTGAGAGGGATTTCCAATCTTGCAATCGTAATGTCTTCTCGAATGATGATTCTAAAGTAGGAAGGATCGATTCCTTCGCCTTTGAGCATAATTAAAATGAGAGCCAGTCCGAGGCCGGCGCCTTCGGTGTTATCCTCGTTGTCCAAATAAAACTGCGCGATGTCGTTATAACGCATCCCTTTTTCTAATTTCTCGCGGAGAGATTTTTCTTCCTGTTCTGTAATGGGAGCATTATTGACTACTTCGATACGAATTCCGTCCGAAGAGTAATAAAAACTAATCAGACAATAATATCCCTCTTTCTTCGCCTTTTGCCCGTAAGATTCGGACATCTCTTCGCTGAAAATACTCTTATACTCCCTGACTCCTTTTTCGTAGTCGGAAACATCGTTTAGATCCAAACCTTTTTCTTTGAAAAAAATCCTTTTTTGGTTTGCTTTGCAGGCATTGATCACCAACTCTTTTATTATAGTATAAACCGTAGGAATTAAAGTAGGATGAGTTACTCTATCCAGAATCAGTCCGACTGCCTTTTGGATATGCTCTTCGACAGAACGAGTCATCCTGTGGGTTTTCAGAGACAGAATTCTTCCGTTCTCGATTGTTAACCGGATATTGTCGGATATATCTCGGACTTCCTGCTCCATCATCCATGAACATTTCGGAATCTGTTTTGTTTGTCAAGAGAGTCATTTTAGGAAAGGGAAAAAAGAGGCATTTTTCAAGATTCCAACAAATCGGCGCTCTTTTAAAATCTTCTTTTTTTTCTCTCATGTTGCTGTTTATCACTTCATCAGTGAATTCCGAATCCATAATCTTAAACCCCGTAAGATATCTTCTTCCCGGAAAAAAAGAATATTCCGAGCCTTCTGAGATTCGAATTGAAAAAGGCAAAATCGTCTCGATCAGAAAAATAAATTCTTTCTCGGGAAAAGTTTCTTATGCGCTTCCCGGTTTTTGTGATGCGAATGTCACTCTTTCGACAGACTCGCTCGGAGGACAAAAAGACAGAGCCGGAATTTTTCTTTCACTACAATCCTTCTTTGCCCACGGTTTTACCGGAATTCTTTCGGTGGGGGATCCGGCTTGGGTCGAAACGCTTTTGAAAGACGCACAACGTTTAAAAAACAATTCCCCCTGGGTAAAAAAATCGGATACTCCTTGGATCGCCGAAAGTTCCGAAACAAAGAAATTAGGAAACCTCCCGGGCTATAACGTAATTCGTTCTTCTCAGGAAGCGGTATCGAATATGAAAAAGAAACCAACTTCTCCCGTTCATTTATTCTATCGCTATCAAGAAGGAGAATCGTTTGTCTTCGACGGTCCGTTCTTATATCAGTTAAAAAAAACTGCAGACGCAGAAAAAATAAAACTAGCGTTATCCGCCTTTGGAGACGAGTTCAGTATTTTAGAAGGAATCAACGCGGGGATTCCGATCTTATATCATCCGATTCCCGAAGAAATCACGAAAAGAATCTCTTCGGGTGTGTTTCGAAATCTAATCTGGGGCCCGATGTTCTCCGTATATTACTATCAGAAGATAGCGGGAACTACCGAATGGGAAGCCGACTTAATCGCCATGAAAGAATGGAGTCCCTACTTTGCAAAAAACATCGCACCCGAGCCCGAATTTGCAGGAAAACTGACTCATATTCGGGAAGAAGATCGCAAAGATGCGGAGAAAGAATACAATTCCTATCTTGCTTTTTTAGGAAGGCAAAAAAACCTAAGCCAAGGAATGCTTCTCGCATCCGGCACAGGTTATCTTCACGTTCACCCTGGAATCGGA
>NZ_CP040840.1:967500-975000 GCF_006874765.1 Leptospira weilii | reverse complement strand
TACATGATGTTCATACCTATCCCGATTCCGGGAGCGATTTACGCGGTCTTGTATTTAGTTTACACGTATTTTTCCTCGAAAAGCGGACACTCGGACGGAATCAATCATGACGCTCATCTTTGGGGCGCATTGTGCGGAATTGTATTCGCTCTTTTGCTCGAACCTGAAATCCTCGGTAGAGTGATTCGAAATATTTCGGGAAGTTAAAAAAACATACCGTTACGATTTTTATTCTAAAACCTTACACTCAGATCATTCAATAAGCTCGTATGCGCCCAGGAGTTCCCCACAGATTAGGATGATTGATAAGTTTTCGAACAGGCTTTTCTGCCACTAGAGTTGTCGAAAAATTGCATGGTTCAGATTAGCAAAATCACTTCAAACATCCATTTCAATGAAGCAGAAACGGATAGAGAATTAATTTTTCAACAACTCTATTAAATTCTCATAGGAATTCCCGCATTCTTACGTTTTCAAGACATTCCGATATCCTTTCTTTAAGTCGCAAGCGCCCAATGAACCGCCCATCTTAAGGTGAGTTCGACGGCTGAAAATGAGAAAGAATTTTCTAAAAGTAGGAGTTCCTACTTTTAGAATCTGCTCGTAAAATCGCGATTTGTTTTAGTTCCCACATTTTAAGAATAGATTCCAAAGTTCAAATTCCTACAGAAAAATGAATCACGCCGAACTCACGTTAAAAAGATTAAAAACCCACACGACCCGAAGGTAGTGCGGGCCTCATTTCAGAGTCCTACGACTGTCCCGCAGGTAGTCGCTAAGTTTTTATTATTTGCATACGATTGATCCGAAGTGACCGCACTCAAGGCGAGATTGATCGTATTCTTAGTAAAATTCGAATGAACACAATCTCCTCCGTTTGTAGTACACTTCGCATTCCCGGGCTTCACTCCTGTGGAAAGAGTCGTGAGCCAAGTAATAAAGTTAGTCCCTCCAGAACCCAATTTATACATATCTTCCGATGTGGTGATCGTATGCACATCGCCTGGAGCGATATAATACGAATAATTAGCCGCCGCACCGGAAATTCCATTCATAGAAGTAACCGCTTGTTGCGTCCAACCGCAGGTTGATCCGTCCGTGGACGCGAGAGTGCCATCCGGAACAGAACTCCCGTCGGTATCGCCGAACAGTGCGGAATACGTTTTAGAGGAATCATAAGGATCGGTTGTTTTTTCATTCGAATAAGCCGGAGCCGCATTGATGATATTCATCACCTTGTAAAAGAATCTTTGGTTTCCATCGAAGACGGCCGTGTATTGTCCGGTCTTGTCTCCCAAACCTATGTAGTAAGTGGAAACCTTTGTAAAAAAATCTTGGATGGAAGGATTACCAACGGTGAGATAGTTGGCAGCAATCCCTGTTACCCATGTCGGAAGACTCGAATCGGCTCCCCACTGAGTACTTAGGTTGGAAAAAAATCCGTTTGGGATCACTCCGTTAGACGCATCGATAAGCATGTTGACCTTTGCAGATGAATTTAACCCCGTAATCGTTTCACGAACAATCGGATAATTTAATAAAGTCCCGTAACCTCCCGCACTTTGCCCGGTAACGAATACGTTCTGAACTCCCGGATATTCCGACTGAATGTATTTCAAAGTCGCAAGGACATTGTCGTAACCCCGATGTTGTACGACGACTTGAGATCCTGAATTTGGGTCAGTATAGGTCATGTCCTTGGAACCGAAGTGAAGATCTCCCGTACAATACGGAATAAAAACCACATCATAGTCCTTGAACGGATTCAAAGAGTTATTCGCATTCATCACACCTTGAAAGACAAACTTTACAAACAAATCAGGAACACTATTGAGCTGATTGAAATACGTAGTCGTATTCGATCCGAAGCAATTGTATCCGCTCCAACAAGCCCCCCCTCCCATAAAATTGATGAGAAGCTTTTTATTGGATGTGCTTACCTTCTTTCTATAGAAAGAGAACGTAGTATTTCCACTCGACCCGGAACAGGAAGGATTATAAGCTCTATTTGAATAATTTGCTCCAGCAACCGTGATCGTTCCGGCGGAAGGAGTGATCTTTTCGTAAGGATTATGTAAAAGATCCGCTATTATCAATTCTAGAAACATTCTCTCCTTATCATCATCGTCTTTCTTTTTACAATCGGTAAAGACGAGAATGAGGCAAATCGCCGCGAGGTATATTATCCATCTTTTCATTTTTTTCGAGCTCCTTTTCTATTGTTTTTTCAATTTTGAATTTTTCTATTATAGTACTTCTCTAAACGAAAGTCAATCGATGCAGAAAAAATCAAAATTGATTTCCCAAAATCCCGATTCTTAAGTAAGGTTTTGAATAAGATCGCGTATTCTTTCGTTTTGGAGTTGGGCTCGATGTACGAGCACAAAACAAGAATGCGATGAGAATAAATCTCTATATAGGAACGCAACTACAAAAATTCATATGCTTACGTTATATAATAGGAAACTCAAAGATTTTTTCGGAAAAGATCGGTATAAAACACGAAAATAAATAAATTCCTCTACGGCAAATGGAATTTTCAGACTAACAAAGATCGCTGAAAATCAAAAAAAGATCTCATCTAAGAAAGAACTCTCAGAGGATAATCGGTATTTGCCTTTATTAGTACTCGGATCCGAAGATAAATCTGTCGGAATTACGACAAATCTTCTGTGAAACTTACGTCCCACCCTTATTTTTGGGTGGGGGAGAATAAACTCTATTTCGCTCTCTACGGGTCGCGAAATAGGTGGAAAGGTTCGGGAGATTTTTCTCTATCAGAAAATCATACTTTTTGCAAGTAAAAAGCCTCATTCTTGTCGGAACACTTGAAAAATATCAGTTTTTGATCCTTATGATTCCAAAAGCCTTCTTCATTTGTGGGTCAGGTTATGGATAATCAGTATTTGCTTTTATTAAAGTGCTCTCAATTGAGATTCTTCGGGAAATTCTATAGTCTTTCAAACGTAGTTTTCTTCGAATCAATATAAGATTTTTTGCATTTTTACGGATTCAAAAAAGCCGGACGCTTTTCCCATATCAGATTTCTAAAATCGCGAAACCTTTTTTGATTGTTTCTTTTTTGTTTCCGATTCGGATTTTACCGGAAACCTTTCCTTCCACTCTTTCCATGGGAATTTTTTTCCCGAAAAAACCGGAAATCATTTGGCGGGTTGTTCTTACCGGAGTGACCGTAAGTTCGATTTGATCGGAAGAGTCGTGAAGAACGTAAGACAGTGATTCTTTTTTAAAAGAAGCCGTTTCTAAGAACGTCGGAATTCCGTTTCTCCAAAGGAGAATTCCAGAGTTTTTATTGTAATTCAAACGAAACGAATTCTTCCCCGACCCAAAACCGTAGATGCGCGATTCGGGCAAAAAAGATATGCTTTCAAAACCGGTGGTGACGCTGTAGGCTAATCTCTCCGAAGATTCCAAATTCCAAATTTTATCGTCGATAGCAAGCTGGCCTCTCACTTGAAGATCCGGAGAAATCAATCGAAATAACCAATCCTTCCCGGAAATTCCCAAAGAAGAAACGGGTTTGTTCGTTTTTTCCACGATGCTTACGAGGGCGTCAAGTTGCAGATTCAGATCTGAAGTAAAAATGGAAGAATGGGTGTAACCTTGTTGGATCGTATCGTCCAGACGAAAGTTGAATCGTTGATTCCCTTGCGTAAAACTCCAGTATCCGTTTCGAAATGTACCTTTGGATAAAAATTCTTTACCCGGACTTCCAACCCATTCGAAGTCTCTAAAATTTCCGGACTCAAAAAACCAAAGATTGAGAAGAGTCTTACAGGCCCCCGGGCCTCGAAAAATTCGAAGTCCTAAAAGAAAATTTCCTGTAATCAAATCGACTAAAATGGAGTCTATTTTTTTCAAGGAAGACAGGAAAGAAGTTTTGTATTCTCTAGAGTTATCGATTCCAAGAGTCCCTAAATAGAGACCGAAATTGGGTTCTAATGTTGAGGGGTTAAGCAAATGGCCGATCGCCTCTTTCATGCGAATACCTTTAAGATTGTCAGTTTTTTCAGAGGTTTCAAAAAAAAAAGAAGAATGTAATCTTTTCTTCTACTTAATTTGATACTTTTTATCCAGAATTTTGCTTGTCGTAACTCATTTGATGGATTTCAGTAAATAGATTTTTAAAGAAGATCATGTTATACAGCCAGGATAAAAGCAATTTACTTTCCTACGGCGAGAACTACTATCAGCCTCATTATCAACCCATTCTAGAAGTTACCAATTGTAATATCATAGGATATGAGGTTCTAGGAAGATTTTATTTTCCCGAAAAAAACGAATATCGCTCTTTGGGTTATCAGTTCCACAACCCAGAACTAGATACAATTCGCCTCATCCAAATCGATCGGTTGATTCGGGAAAAAGCGATCCGTCATCTCAAAGACTCGGGCGTAAAAACCAAACTTTTTCTTAACATGATGCCTAACTTTCTCTCTATGATTCACACGGGAGACGTTCTGGATCTCAAAAGACTTCACGTTCTTAATCTTATGGAAAAATACGACATTTCACCCTCGGAAGTCGTTTTGGAAATTACGGAAGATAAGTTCGACGGAAACATCGAAAAACTTCTTTCGATCGTGAACGTATTCAAAGACTACGGATTCAAGATCGCGGTCGACGATCTCGGAGTCGGATTCTCCAATTTGGAAAGAATCGGTTATATCCATCCGGACATTATAAAGGTCGATATCAAGATCATGCGAGAAAGTTTAAACCGAAGATCCTTCAAAAATGTACTGAGCGCAATCGCTGACATGTCTCAAAAATTAGGTTCCGATCTTTTGTTCGAAGGAATCGAAACCGAAGAAGAATTACATCTCGCGCTTTCCATGGGGGCGAATCTACTCCAAGGATTTTATTTTTCAAGACCCCAAGTCGAGTTTCAGGATAAGAAACAATTCAACAAAACTCTTAGAGATGCTTTGGAAAAGTTCTCGGGTCTTCGGTTTATGGAACTGCTAGAAGAATTTCAAAAAGGCCAGGAGATCATCGACGCCTTAGGCGAGAAATTGGAAGCGCTTCGTCACAACGGAAAGGAGGATCTTCCTTTAGTCCTTCACCTCATGCTCTCTAACTTGCCATCCGAAATTCTTTCTGTCTTTGCCTGCGATATCTTCGGTTATCAGATCACTCCTACGTATTTCCGTTCCCATCCCGGAGAAGAATGGGATTCCGACCTGACCGAAATCGGAAATAACTATGCGTGGAGACCTTTTTTCATTCGTCATAAGGCAAAGGTAGTTCAAAGCTCTGCGAAGTGGACAGTCACGGAGCCTATTTATGATATGGACCTTCACAAACAGGTCGTAATCTTCACCTACACGCTCAGAGATAATTACATTCTCGTTATCAAGATGGACTGGGAAAGAGTTTAATCTTTTCCGTCAACGACGCTTCAAAAACTTCGGTAGAAACATCATCGCGAATTTTTCACAAAACAAAAGAGTTTCTACGTTTAGTGGTTAGACGTTAGGATTTTTTACTCCTCGTTTCGTTCATCAAGCAACCTGATTTATGGACTTTACAACATACCATACAGGATTTCCAAATGAAATTGACCGAGAAAGACGATAGCCCAAAGATAACGGATGACCGAAGTACACAATCCGCACGATCGATTGATCCGGGAAACCTTTCAGGACAAAAAAGAGGCGGCTACTTTTTTCAAAAACACGTTACCATCGGAAGTGGTCAAACTACTCGACTTGGAAAACTTGGAATTGTCCGAATCGAGTTTTATATCCGAGGAATTAAAACAAAAACAAACGGATCTGTTGTTTCAAATTCCGCTCAAGTCCGGAAACAAGTCGAACGTCTATTTACTTTTCGAACACAAAAGTTATTTAGAAAATACCGTCTATATTCAATTATTAGGATATTTAACGGAAATCTATCGAAACCAACAAAGGAATGGAGAGCCTCTTTCCGTAGTCATTCCGTTCGTATTCTATCACGGGGAAAAAGAATGGAAATTGGGAGATCGATTTTTGGACCAGTTCGTATTAACAAGCCAAGAAGCGGAAATTCTCAAGGACTTTATCCCCGATTTTAAAATAGACTTGTTCGATTTGAAAGAGGTAGAGTTGAAAAAGAAGTTGGAAAGTATCACTTTTCAAGTCACTCTGGGAGTGGTTCAAAAAATCCGCGAAGGAGATTTGGAATTTGTTTCTCACTTACCGGGGTTGTTTTCCCTATTACTGAGAATAGAGGAAGAATCGAAAAGGGTTGCAATCTTACGAAAACTGTTATTGTATATTTATTGGGCCCGTGATTTAAAGCCTACGGAACTCAAAAGAGTATTGGAAAGATCAAAATTGGAACAATACGAGGAACTAACGGTGACTACAGCAGAAAGACTGATTTCAGAAGGGATACAGCAAGGTATTGAGCAAGGTAAATTGGAAGATGCCGGTAAAATGCTTAAGAAAGGGATCGATCTAAAGACCGTTTTAGAAATTACAGGATTCTCCGAAAAAATCCTTAAAGAGAATGGAATTCTCCCAAGTGGCATTGTCAGTAATACTGTAAATGACGTTTCTTAAAAAGAATCGAGATTCTATCGATTCCCGAAAATGATGCAAAACTAATTCATTGTTTTCCTCCAATCTTAAATCGGCATTGCCCATCACACTGGAAGTCAAATACTTTTAGATGCCGTGGATAAGAGAATTAGACGTTAGGACTTTACAAAACTATGTTTTGAAGTTTGAGGCGTTTTCGAATTTCCTTACCACGTTTTTGATTCACTTCTAAAACTTGAAGAAGAGTATCAATCGGAAAAACGGTCCCTTGGAACATTCTCCTCATCGTCCTTTCCGACATATCGTACCAACGCGCTTTGGAAGAAACCAAAAGTTCGCCTGTTTTAAAAAGATGAATCGTAGCTTTTGTATAAAGCCTTCTTCTTCTTACCATTGTAACCCAACAGCGAACTTCAACTTCTTCGTTGAGAGGCACCGCTTTGTGGTAACGCATATAAAGTTGGTCGGTCATCACGAAATGTCCGAGATGAAAGCAAAGAACTCCCTGAGCTTCGTCGAGAAGAGTCGCCAAAACTCCTCCGTGAGCGTAACCTGGCGCTCCTTCGAAAGCTTTTTCTATTTTAAACGGAAATCGAACTTCTCCGCTTTCTTCGTGAAAGGGAAAACTCGCATGAATGCCTTTTGCGTTATCGGGACCACAACCGAAGCAGTTTTTATGATGCCAGTCTTGCCCGTTTTGGCTAGCTTTGATCTCCCGGTAAATTGTCTCTGGTTCCATATTATTCCTTCGGAAGGGATTTTTTACAACTTGTCCCAAACTGCAAAATGAAAACGACCGCGCTGTAGCATACTGGGCTCATACTTTTCAAGAACAGACTTTTATCTATTGATTGAATCACCGATTTTACATCGAGAACTATTCTAATTCCATAAAAAAATCGGATCTTTCTGATTCAAGTGCGAAACCCGAAAAATTCCGAACTCATAGACG
>NZ_CP040840.1:955000-957500 GCF_006874765.1 Leptospira weilii | reverse complement strand
TTTTCCAAAGCGTTGATCAGAATCGGGTTGTCTTTTCCTTTCGGGAATTCGATCAACTCGACTTCTTTCACCTTCATCTCTTTTAAGATGGAGATATTGTCTTCGTTGACCTTGGAACCGGCTTCGAGCATCACCTCTCCGGTTTCCATGTTGATGATGTCGTTGATGGTTCTTCTTCCTAGAATTTTTTTGAGATCCTTGGAAGTCGCACCCGCAATTTTTTCTTTTTTAGAACCGTAGAACAAACGAAGAACTTCTTCGTTGGTTCCGTATCCTAAAGATTTAACAAGAAGAGTGGCCGGGAATTTTTTCTTTCTATCGATCTTCGCGATCAGAATTCCCTTGTTATCCATCTCGAATTCCAACCAAGATCCTCTGTAAGGAATCACCCTGGCGGAGAAAACGTCTCTTTCCATATCGTAAGAAAAGAAAATACCCGGAGAACGGTGAAGCTGGGAAACGACCACGCGTTCCGCTCCGTTGATGATAAAAGTTCCCTGTTCGGTCATCACGGGAAGATCTCCCATGTAAACCGTTTGTTCTCGGATTTCTCCGGTTTCCTTGATGATGAGGCGGATCACCGCTTTTAACGGCATCGCGAAAGTCGCGTCCGTGTCCTTACATTCCTGAGGAGAACGTTTCGGTTCTCCCAAAATGTAATGACTGTATTCCATAAGCATGTCGTTGTTGGGACTTTCAATGGGGAAAGTTTCCCGGAATACGGCCTCTAATCCTTGATGCTTTCTTTTGGTTTCGTCCTTGACGTCTGCTTGGAGAAACCAGTCAAAAGAACGCTTTTGAATTTGAATCAAGTTAGGAAGGTAATCCAGATTCGTGATTTTTCCGAAATTTACCCGTTTTCTCTCTACTTGACCGTACATTCTTTGTGCTCCTATCGATAAATGAAAAACAATGATCCGTATTTAAAAACTCTAACGAACCTAAAATCGAAAGATTCCGAGTTGTTTTAGCCTTTGGAAATGATACCAAATTTTCGAAAGGCTGTAAATACAATAGAACAAGGAGGACCTGAAAACCAGACCTCCTTGCCGTGAGTGAAAGGATTTTTGAAAGCTAGCGCTAACAGAGTTCTTAACGAAACGATTAGCTCGCTTTGAGTTCGATCTGTGCGCCAACGCCCTCAAGTTTCTTTTTGAGGTCATCAGCTTCCGCTTTGGAAACGCCTTCTTTAACAGACTTTCCACCGGCTTCTACGAGATCTTTCGCCTCTTTCAATCCGAGTCCGGTGATTTCTCTTACGAGTTTGATCACTTCGATTTTCTTATCGCCAAATCCTTTCAGGATAACGTTGAAAGTGGAAGCTTCTTCGGCAGCAGCTCCACCGGCAGCAGGCGCAGCCGCAGCAGCTACCGCAACTGGAGCTGCAGCAGAAATGCCGAATTTATCTTCCATTTTTTTCACGAGGTCTGCAGCCTCAACTAAGGTTAGTTTTCCGATTTGCTCTAATAGCGCTTCCGTAGACATGATATGCTCCTTTGATTCCGTTTAGTTAGTCGTTTGCTATTTTAAAAAACCATTATGCGTTGTTCTTTTCCGCGGTCGCTTGGATCGCTCTTGCGAGAGAAGCGATGATCTGATTGATACCGGATGCGATCGTTCTCGCGGGCGCGTTGATTCCGCCGGCAATTTGAGCCAAAAGTTGTTCGCGGCTTGGAAGGCCCGCGATCGCTTCCACTCCGTTTGCGTCGAGAACGGAACCGTCCATGTATCCCGCTCTTAAGATCAGGTTTTTGTTATTTTTCGCAAAATCTTTGCAGACTTTTGCAACAGTTGGAAGGTTATCCTTTGCAAAGATTGCGGCAAGCGGTCCTTGGTATTCGGGCCCGAAAGTAATATTTTTATCTTTGTGAGCTCCGGACTCCTTCAAGGCTCTTAAGAAAAGATTGTTCTTGAGAACTTTCATCTCGGAACCTTCTTTTCTGAGTTGAGTGCGCAGACCGGTGATTTCTTCCACGGTCAAGCCCGAGTAGCAAGCGAGAATGAAGTTATTCTTCTCTTCCAGTTTGCCTTTGAGGTTTGCGACTGCTTCTACTTTTTCCTGATTCGCCATTTTCTAATACTCCAAATCTTGTCCGGGTCAGATGGAAGTGTTGACCAGTTCTTTCACGTCTACTTTCACACCGACTCCCATCGTAGGAGAAACGGAGAAAGTTTTTAAGTATTCGCCCTTCGCGTCGGAAGGTTTATCTCGCATCAGAGTTTGAACTACGGTGCGGATGTTTTCCACGAGTTTTGCGTTGTCGAAAGAAACCTTTCCGATTCCGAGGTGAACCACTCCGCCTTTGTCGGGGCGGTATTCCACTCTTCCGGATTTGAGTTCGTTTACGGCCTTTGCAACATCCGTGGTTACGGTTCCCGCTTTCGGTTTCGGCATCAGACCTTTTCTACCCAGAATCGGACCCAGCTTCCCTACGTCTTTCATCATGTCGGGAGTAGCCACGCAAGCGTCGAAATCGGTCCAACCGCCCGCCACTTTTTC
>NZ_CP040840.1:892500-952500 GCF_006874765.1 Leptospira weilii | reverse complement strand
ACTTCCCTTTTGCTTCTACTCTTACAAATCGATCGTTTTGAAAATTACGACCAAGACGTTGAAATCCTCACTCATACGGATATTCCTTCCTTATAGTGGGAAAAGTAATTTTTTCGTGGATCTGAACTATGAGGGAGACGACTTAAAACTCTACCTTGAATTTTTGAAACAGGAAATTCAAAAATATCCCCGCGGATATATGATCAAAGCGAGAGCGAGTAAACTCGTCGTTGTCCACGATGTATTGCAGAGCCAAAGCGTTCGATCGTCACTTAGCGGACTCGCAGATCCGACTCAAAATATTATATCTCTCTACATTAGGTTTTAAAAATTGTCTGGCCTACAACAATGAAACTTGTTTGGACGGATATCGTTATGTAATTCATCACGAATTGAACCACAATATTGATTATACGATTCGTCATTATTCTTTCAATCGAGATTGGCACGCATTGAACCCTCCTGGATTTCAGTATGGAGCTCCTTTATATGATGCAAACAGAGAACCCGTCCTAACATGGGCACGTCCTGGGTTTTCAAACCCGGTTCCGGGTTTCGTCGTTTTCTATTCCACCAGCAATTATGCGGAAGAGTATGCGCAGATCGGATCGGGAGTTTTCGGTTATAGTACAGGCTAAATTGATGGATATCTGTCAAAAAGACCCAATTGTGAACGCAAAAGTTAAATTATATATCGAGGAAATACGACGTTTTTGGCCGTTTCCGTCCAAAAACGACGATACGTTTTGGAAAGCGAAGATGGACCTCGTCTCTACCGCTTGTCATTGAGGCTTGAGTCCCACTCTCCATTCAGCTAAAAATCCGAAACCTATCGAAATTTTCCTCAAGACGACCCCGATAACGTTCCTCCGTCTGTTTCGAACGAGTAAAATTTAAAAAATCCCCGGCCCAGGAAGCGAAAAGCAAAAAAGAGCAAAAAGTTCCACGGAGTTACGCCGACCCACAGGCCGAGGCCGGGACGACAGTGTCCTAAAGTCAATGGTTTCCCGAAAGAAAATTTAGTACAAGAAAAATCTTATCTTTGGAGTTCGAATTTTATCTTTTTCTCTGACACTTTTCTAGGACTCTACCGATCTCCGAAATAAAACAAATTCACAAGAACATAAAAGACCGTTTACCGCGAGTTCATACGACAAAACGACCCTCAGAGGAGATTCTACGGAGGCATATAAAATACAAACGAAGATTACAACGTCCCAAAGAATCCGCATTCGATTGTTCGTGTGAAGCAGACTCATTTGATCGCCCACTTTTCTGGGAACATCCGCTTCCAGTCTCGCTTAAACTTTTACACGATCCCGTAGTTGCACCATAGGGAATCAACTTATTGAATTCAGGAAAGTTCTGTGTTTTATTTTTTTAACGTGAGTTCGACGTAAGAAAGTTTGGGCGAATAAGAAACTAAAGTGCAACGACTCCCTATGAGTCGTCGCAGCTCACGAGTTTCATAGATAAAATGGCTCGCGACCGCGCTCTTCGCTCCAATTCCTTCGGAATTGAACTCAATGTTGCTGCCTACGGTCGCAACATAATGCTACAATCGCTTTCGCATTTCGTTACACCGAACTCACGTTTTTTAACGCGCCGGAAGCATTACACTTTAGTTTCTCTTCGCGCCCTGGCCCTGGCGGCCGCGGGAAAAATCGGGAGATTTTTCTCTATTAGAAATTCATACTTTTTGCAAGTAAAGAGCATAACTTCTCGCAGAAACACTCGAAGAAAACTACAACTTCTGATCGTTTCGATTTCAATGATTACCTTAAAAAAGGGCTATCGAACGTTCTTAGATTGAAAACTTCTCCATCAGACGTTTTACCTTATCCGATTGTTCGTCGATCCGTTTCGCACCAGAGCTGATTTCCTGAGAACCAGAAGAAATCAAACCCGCTCCCTGCAAAAGATCTCGGATTGAAAGTTTGATGGAACTGTATGCGCTTTTATTTTCCAAAGACGAATATTCCAAATTTGTAATATTAGAAGAGATCTCACGCATTTTGAGAGTGCAAAGATTCAAACCGGACTCCTGAGCTCTCATATCCTCCAGCAGATGCATACTAAAACGCGCCATGTTGGATGCGTTCTCTTGAATCATCGTAAAAAAATCCGAGAATTGATGCATCTCGCCGTTTCCGGATTCGATACTGGCTCTCGTAAATTCGATTAGATCCGTAATTTCCCGCGCGTTTCTCATCGTATGATCGGCGAGTTGTGAAATCTCATCCGCGACGATCGTAAATCCTCTCCCTTGTTCCCCGGCTCTCGCGGCCTCAATCGCGGCATTGAGAGCAAGCATGTTCGTGCGGGTGGAAATATCCCCGATCTTTACGAGAGATTCGTTGATTCTTTGAACGGTACGCTTTACCTCTAAAAACGATTTCTGAACCCCGTCCACCTTCTCCCTTCCCTTTAACGCCGTCTCCGAGGATTCTTGCGCTTTTAGCGTTAAAGAGTTCAAAGACTCGGTCACGGTAATCAAGGAGGAAAGATTTTTTTGGATTTCCTTTTCCAAATTTCGAAGATGTTCGGCGGAAGTAAGAATAGTGGAAGTATTGGTCTCCACCAACGTACTCAAACGATCAATATGATCGGCCACCTTCTGAGAATCGTCCGCTTGGGTTTCCGATGTAGAAATAAATTCTTTCGAAACCTTGTAAAATTCTTGGCTTGCCTTTTGGGAATTCTCGACCGAAATTCTCGCTTCGACGATGATTTCACGAAGGGATGTTTCCATCTTTTTCAAAAATTCTAAAAGCTCCCCCATCTCATCGAAACGGTCGATTTTGATCCGGTTATTCAAATTTCCGTTTTGAATTTCAGACGCAAAATGAATCGCCTTTTTGAGCGGAAACATCACGGATCGAATAATGGATCTGGAAAATAAGATTCCAGCGATCAAAGAAAAAAAAGAAAGAGCGCAAATCATATACAAGGAGAAAGTAAGTTGAGTTTCCGCGACGTCCTCACTCTTACGGGAATGGGAAGCTTCGAATTCGATCAAAACCTTGATCGTTTTTCTAAGGGAAGCGCTCAAAGGATTGATCCCGCGAACGTATAATATCTGAGCTTCCTGTCTTTTATTCTCTTTACCCAAACTATGAATCGTTTCCGCATATTGGGAAAGATTCTCTAACCCTTCTTCGAAAATTTTCAAATTTTCAAGTTCGCTCGCTTCCAAGGAAAATTCCCGAAACGTAACGTTATTTTTCTTTATTTCATCCAATAGGGTTCGAACTTTCTTGTTTTCCTCTTCGGAAAGAAGCGCGTCGATCGTGGACACCTTGGAGGAAAGAGTCAGCTCCGTAAGAATCAACTTTTCCAAAGTTAAGTTCATCAGTTGAAATTTAGGCTGCGAATTTTCGATCATCGATCGAATCGTTTTCCGATATATAAATGTATTGTAAACAATCAAAGCCGAAGAAAGAATAAATACTCCGATGATGACTCCGAAGCTGAAACGCAATCTTGTTTTAATACTTATATTGCCGAGTGATTTCACTGTAAAATTTGCGGAAACGTTTTGCCGACTATTTCGATTTCGAAAGAAAGTTGATGTAAGAAATTACGTCTTTGATTTGCTCTTCGGACAATTCTTTCTTCCAGGGAGGCATAAAGGGGGAACGATTCACTCCGATTCCCCCTTTTTTGATGATTTCTTCTTTTTGCGCATTGGTCAGCTTAGTGATCGTAAGATTTGCGGGCGGCGGAACCTTCCCCGTCGCAAGGCGGCCCTTTCCGTCCGCGGCTTCTCCGTGACAAAGCACACAATAAGTACGGAATACGATACTTCCCCGAACCGCGGATTTTTCCATGGAGTCAAGAGCCGTTAAAGAAAACGTCGACTCAAAAAAAAGAAAAATAATTATAATTTTTGAATATCTTTTCATCATTGTACGTCTATCGTCATTTTCATTTCGGGATGTATCGCGCACTGAACGGTGATCTTACCGGGTTTTTCAAACTTCACCTTTTGCGTTTTCCCCTGAGAATACGAGCCCAAATCGAAAATTTTCGTGGGAGATAGGGAATACACGTTGTGATAAAAAGTGTCGTAATTCGGAAAACTCACCACGTCTCCGGCTTTGATCTTTAAGGACTCCACCGTAAAACCCTTATTCTTTTGACCCACTTCGTGTTCCGCCGCAGTTAAACTTCCACCACAAAGAACGAGAAAAACAAAAACCGCCGTAAATCGAATTAACATTCAATACTCCTAATTTATGATAAAATTATCTAGGAAACTCCGGAATCGAAATCGGAACCATTTTGCCGTTCAGAGATTTCATAAACTCGACGAGATCGGCCTTTTCATCCTTCGTCAGTTTGAGAGCCGTCATGTTCGGATCCAGGTTATTTTTTTCATCCCCTCCTCGATCGTAATGTTCAACAACCTCTTCCAAGGTCGCATAACTTCCGTCGTGCATATACGGCCCCGTCAAAGCGACGTCCCGCAAACCGGGAGTTTTGAAAGCGCCCTTCATGGATTTTACCGCCACGATTTTAAATCTTCCGACTTCCTTGGATGCGTTTTTCAAACCGATATTATGAAATCCGTTGTCCGAAAACTGGTCGCCTTGATGACACGCGGAGCAATTCGCTTTTCCGTTAAAAACGGAAAAGCCCCTTTGCGCCGATTCCGAAATCGCGGTTTTATCCCCTTTTTTCCATCGATCAAACATAGACTCTGTAGACAGAATCGTTCTTTCAAAACTTGCAATCGCCTTTCCGATCGTCGCCGCATTTATATCCTCGGTCGGATACGCCTTGGAGAACAATTTTTTATATCCTCTAATATTCTTTAATTCTAATATAAGTTCGTCCACATCCTGATTCATTTCATCGGGAGATGAAATCGGACCCAACGCCTGCGCTTCCAAATTGTCAGCCCTGCCGTCCCAGAACATTTTGCTTCCGTACGCTCCATTGAGAATCGTGGGAGTATTTTTTCCCAAAACCTTCATATTGTGTCCGACCGCAGTTTTTAACCCGTCTGTCCAAGCAAGACCCGGATTATGACAAGTGGCACAACTAATCCAATTGGAACCGGAAAGAATCGGATCAAAAAATAAAGTTTTCCCCAATAAGATTCTTTCGGGGGTTGGGGCATTATCGGGAGGAAAAGGATAGGCAATCGTTTCGACCTTTTTCGTTTCACCTTCCTTACGAAGGGCTTCTTTCTTTTCGTCTTTGCAGGTAAATATCAAAAGTAAGCTAAAAATCAAAAATACGGCCCAAAAGATTCGAAACAAACCAAGCCTCCTGTAAAACTTTATTCGTTTTCTACTTTATGATATTCTAATAGGCCTTTCTCATCCACTTAGTTTATAATTTAGAACGTAAACTCTTATAACTAAGGATGTCATTTGCTTAAATATGGGGTACTATGCGAATTTTATGGCGAAACACTTGGGAAAAAACTTATTTTTATAAACTCGTATCCCTTATAAAGGGAGAGTGCATTGCCCTATAAAAATATCTGAATTCCTGCTTTTCTCTACATAATAGAGTGTCCAAAATCTGCGTCTAAAAGCGGGATTTGCACTCAAATAAACGGTATTCTATTTTATAGGGCGAGTAACAGCTTTTAAAACTGATCGCGGTTATTTTTAATTTTTTTAGGTGAATTTCGTTTTTTGAATTAAGAAACTCGAATGGTCTGGACAAAAATTTACCACACAGTTCCTCTTCAACGACGCCAGGCGACACTCTTAAAGAAGAAGCTACTGCTAGAGTTTGCGAACGAATTGAAAAATGATTGCTAAACCCGCAAGGGTCTATAGACGAACCAACCCCACAAGTACTTGGATCCGAAGATAAATCTGTCGGAATTACGACAGTGAAACTTACGCCCCGCAGAGCGACCCTTAGGTAAGCTCTGCGCCTGAGTTTCTTCAGAGCGACCCTTAGGTAAGCTCTGCGCCTGAGTTTCTTCAGAGCGACCTAAGTTGCGACCCATAGGGAGTCAACTTATTGAGTTCAGGTAAGCTCTGCGCCTGAGTTTCTTCGTAAGCGACCTAAGTTGCGACCCATAGGGAGTCAACTTATTGAGTTCAGGTAAGCTCTGCGCCTGAGTTTCTTCGTAAGCGACCTAAACACCGCCTCATAGGAAGGTGTTTACTGAGTTTAGGAGAACTTCCCTCCTAAGTTTCCCTGACTTTAAGTGGCGGGAAGACTCGGGAGATTTTTCTCTATCAGAAAATCATACTTTTTGCAAGTAAAAAGTCTCATTCTTGCCGGAACACCTGAAAAATATCAGTTTTTGATCCTTATGATCCCAAAAGCCTTCTTAACTTGTGGGGTTTGGTTATGAGTCTATAGACTAAGCCAGTCAATAATTCTACGAGTTCCGAAGAAACGTTTAAACCCGTCTGCCATGAAAATCAAATCAAACTCCTGAAAAGATTCAATCCGGAATATCAAGAAAAGCACATACGCAGATTCTATCAGCGGACTTAGTATTCTGTGGACACTTTCACAACTTTGGGATAGACTTTTAGCAAATTAGTCAATTTCTTTCAGAAGTAATGTAAGATGAATCCTGTTACCATACAAATCGACAGGATCGGCTCATAATTACAGCAGCGTGCACCTGCCTCCTCCAGAGCACTGATTCACCGATGCGCTGGTTGGATATCCTCCCGTACCTCTTCTGTCGTCCCCTTCTCCAGTGCAATTCCTGTTAGAAATTATGAAGTCAAATGTATTATGATAAACCTCCCTCAACTGTATAGTTATAAGTATCATCAGAATTCTATTTGGTAGTTCTAGGTAATTCATTACCTGGAACGGATCCGTGGTGGGTGTTAAATATTCCCTATAGAGGTCAAATGGTACCGAATACGCGTTCGTTTGAATTACCACTAGCCCTTGAGTATCCCTAAGAATTGGAACGGAATGCCACCCCATAGTTCCATCCGGACGTAACTGCGAGAATACCCCCAACCAAATGCTTCCGGGAGGAGAATTAATAAGCGAATTTATGTGAGATATTATCTCAGGCCGAGTAGCGAATTCACGTGAGGGAACCCAGTTGTACTGAGGCAACATAGTCCTAGCCGATGCTAATGCCAGTCTTCTGTTTGAGTAATTGACGGGATCATACACTTGAGGTACGTCCGTCAGCAGCATGTTTAACAACGGATAACGTTGTTCAAACGATACAAAAGGATTCCTATAATAAACTGTATCGAAGAAGTAGCCTCCGCTCCGAAGAGGTCCTTGAGAATGATACTCCTGGAGTTCTGCCAACATCTGGAAACCATGAAGCAGACAAACACCACATACACCACGTGCCTGTCCACTACTTGTAGGTGAAGACGAAGTCGCTATCTCATAGAGCCTCCGAATCCAATCATCAGTTAATTGAAAGTCAGGGGGTAAGGTCCTTTTTACTCTTTTATAGGCAAGACTCTCCTTATTACCCGCTGGACAATATTGCTCTGTCTTTCCAAGATTGCCGGTTGTGTAACGTATCCAATCTAGTAAATCTCCATCAACTACGAACAAAGACGTAGGACTATTGGTAGTATCTGTTTTCAAAAAAGAGGGCTTAACTGCATAAGCAACACCCCAATTTGGTCCTTTCTCAGTAACTCTGAGAATATTTCCTTTATAGTCTTTGATCATTCCTCCCTCTTCAGTTTGAAGATAAACATTCCAATAAGCGGGGTTATCCTTACTGGTAAGTGCATCACTACATGATACCCATTGAATCCAATTCCATTTATAACTACCTACCTTAGAATACATGCAATAGAGCGATCCGCTAACAGGATTGTATTGAGCAAGATGTCCGTTCTCAGGATTGTAGTAGAGAGATGTAGTATTTTTTTTTGAGCCTTTTGAATGAATAAAGTAACGCCTATTTTCCAAATTCCAAGCTATGGAAGTCTTAATACTGATGTTGCCGGGAGTCGCCACAGTTTGAGCCCAATCTTTCATTGAAGAGTCCAAGGTATGGTTATAACCATCCTTAGAATTTTTTGAGATATAGGCATACCACTTCACATCTTTCAAGCGATACCGTCCATCTGAAGTCCAAAAGGCATTTTCCTTTATGATCCATCGCTGCAAAGGGTCATTGATAGTACAAGGTCTTAAGTTCACATAACCCTGGTTTGCCTCTCCCTTAACTACTTTCTCCGGAGCAGTAATACACAACCACGTGTCTTGAATGTGATAAGAAATTCTTTGAAACACATCGTACCTTGCATTAGCAACTCCCTGTTCCCAACATTGCTCAATCTGAATATAACTTTCACCACCGCTAAAAACAGGAGCATAACAAAACTTTCCCCCGTCATGTATAACGATCTTGATAGCTTTATCTTTCGGATTATCTGCTGGCTTTTGAACTATGGAACCAGGAATAGCATTCGATAGAATATGGATAAGCGCAGGACTCACCCCGTAAGAAAGGTCAACTCCAATTGAAACTGACAAAACTACTATTGGAACTATCAAACGAATCATTTTCACATCCTCTTTCTTTGAAAAATTAAGACGTAATCATGTAAAACCATAGGGACATGAGACCAACATAATTGCCAAGTATATTATGATTCCTACAAAAAAGAGTATCAATAATATCCAATTGTCATAATGCAAAGATTAGAGCGGGAAAAATTAAAACGCTTGGAAAAGCGTAGGTTGAAGGAATCGATTTACTGAAGAAAGGCTACACGTGCTACGGAGTATCAAAAAAGCTTGGAGTCAGTAAGCAATCGGTAATGCGTTGGCGAGATAGATATGAATCGGAAGGAATCGAAGGAGTAAAATGGAATGGTCAACGAGGCCGACCGACCAAGTTGACTACTTCAGAGAAGAAAGAATTAAAAAGAATCATCTTGAAAGGTCCGATCAGTAACGGTTATCCGAATGAACTCTGGTCAACGTATCGCGTATCGGAAATCATACGAAAAGAATTCGGAGTAACGTATCATCAAGATTATGTGGGAACTCTCTTACATCAATTAGGGTTTTCGTATCAAAAACCTAAAAGAAGAGCGTTGGAAAGAGATGAAAAGGCAATTGAAACTTGGAAAACGAAAACTTGGCCGGATATGCCAATAGGACGCATGAAAATAATATTATGATAATTTTATTTCGAAAATTAGAATGTTGGAATATATCTATAAAAATTCCGAAATTCCTGATTTAACTTATTTTTTGAGAATCGCCTTACTTTTGCAAAATCGAACATTTATTTTTAAGTACTATTTTCATACGTCCGAGTAGTAAAAAAGCAAAGGATGAAAGGTTTAAGATCCTATTTTTGGATGAAAGCGGAATCAGCCAGAATCCGTATGACTTGGAGCTTATTTATTTTTTAAAGATACTTCTAAAGAAAAATCGCAAAAAGATTTTAATAGTTTGGGATAATCTATCTGTTCGTAAAAGCAAAGCAATGAATGAATTTTTAAAAGAGAATGAGAAAAGACTTAGATTAGAAATTTTTCCCCCTTATGCTCCGGAGTTAAATCCGCAAGAATATATCTGGTGTCGTTGAAAGAAAAGCTATATGGCTAATTTTTGCCCGGAGAATCTTAGCCAATTGATTCAAAGAACAAAATCTACTTTAAGAATATTGAAATCAAATACTATCAGTTTCGATAGTTATTGGAGACAAGCTGGCATTTAGGTACTTATTTTTATATGGATCAGTAGAAGGATTTTATCAACTAAGGGCATTCATTTATTTTCATATTCTTTTTTAATTTTGTTATGAGTTGAATTCCTTCTTCATAAAGACTTTCAAACAAAGATTGACTGACATAACCTCTATCTCCGAAAAGTTTACAGCGCATCCCAAAACTTCATTTTACTTTACCAAAGGGTCAAGCTGCAAGATTCTGTCCAATCCCGATTTTTTCTTACGGAAAAAACCGGGACTGGACAGGTTCAAAAGAGAAATATGCTCTCTTCATACGGATCCTTTTTCATTTTACCTTCTACGATCATCGCAAGTGTATTGATCGATTTCCTTAAACCCGTAACTCCGGGTCGCAAATACACTTTTCCATTTCCCAGAGGTCTAAACCAAATTATAGATTGATTGGGAGATGTGCCTACCCAATAAATCTATTTTGAGAATCAAAAATTCAGATCCAAACGTTAGGTCGGCTTGCACGACCGAGGAGAGAATTTCTACAAAGCCATCTCTATCACGTTTTTTAGATCGCCTCTCCCAATCATTCGTATTTTTGATCCCGCGCTTTTTACAATACTCTCGTTGGGATAACCCGCTTTTGGAAAAAGCGGTAAACTCTTTGGACCGGTCGGTATTCGTTTTTTCATCAAGCATAGTTTAACTCAATTGTGATATTTCCGAAAGGTACGTTTGATTAGGTGGTTACATTCTAAAACCATCATTCGATCTTTCCCTCATTGTTCCACGCAGACCAGACCTAAGTTATACGGACCATAGGATGTACGAGTACTGGAACAACTTGCGGTAAAGCTTCCTCCCGCCGAAATCTTCGCTGCAATAATATCCGAGTCCGTACGAGTCGAACTCCCAAACGATCCATAACGAGCGGCAACAGAACTACTCCAGGAGTCACAAGCAACCGGTACTCCTCCAGGTTTCCAAGTTGTCCAATTCGAATTTAAGCCGGTCCACTGACCAGACTCACGCTGAAGTGTAAACGGATTTTCCAGTTTTGCGCCGTTTGCAAAATCAAACATACCGAAACTATTCGTGGTCATTACAATCGCACCGTCCTCAGCTCTTCGATACTGTTGATTCGGTTGGAACACCCAGTTTACTTGTCCATCCATGGAGTTAGGACCTACTGTAGTAGCTACTCTATTGACTCCGTCCGTTAGCATTGCTTTGTAGATTCCAGTACGAGGAATATTCGAAGGAATATTGTTCTGACAAAACGCATCCGCTCCAGAAATTCCCCCAAAGTTTCCATTGTGAACAACACCGAAAGACGATGTCGTAAAGATATATCTTGGAGGAGGAGGTTGTTCCACACAAACCAGACCGAATTTATAAGGGCCATTGTCTGAGCCGACGCTGGCACAATTTGCGGTAAAGATTTCTCCCGTCGAAATCTTCGCTGCGAGAATGTCCGAGTCCGTACGAGTCGAACTCCCAAACGACCCATAAAGAGCGGCAGTCGAACTATTCCAGGAATCACAAGCAACCGGTACACCTTCAGATTTCCAAGTTGTCCAATCCGAATTTAAGCCGGTCCACTGACCGGAAGCGGCAATTTGCGTAAACGGATTTTCCAGTTTTGCACCGCTTGCAAAATCAAACATACCGGAACTATTCGTGGTCATTACAATCGCACCGTCCTCAGCTCTTAGATATTTTTGATTCGGTTGGAACACCCAGTTTACTTGCCCATTCTTGGAGTTAGGACCCACTGTAGTCGCTACTCTATTGACTCCGTCCGTTAGCATTGCTTTGTAGATTCCAGAGCGAGGAGTATTCGAAGGAATGTTCGAAGGAATATTGCTCTGACAAAACGCATCCGCTTCAGAAATTCCTCCAAAGTTTCCATGGTGAAGAACACCGAAAGACGATGTCGTAAAGATATACGGGGTGATGCTAAGTGGAAAAGCAGACTGTAGGTTTTGCACACTCTGAAGCTGATTCCCATCCACAATTCGATCTGTTGCCGTACGATTTTTAGTACAATCCAATCCTACACATCGCTGTTGGTTAGATACAAGAGAAAGTAATCCGCTTAAAACCGCATTATCATCAGATGACTTATTCAAACACGCGACAAATACCAGCGTGAAAGCTGATAAGATCGTAAATTTATATTTAATTTTCATAATCTTTGATTTACTCCTAAAATTACGAGAAATTCTAAATCTAATCCGTTGGCACTATTGGCCCAAAAAACACAAAAGATTCATCTTCCCCGCATATGTGATAACCTAACAAACATAAGTTTATTTTTTTCAAAAATTTCGAAATATAGTTATTTTTTTACATATTTGATACAGAATAAATCTTTTTAACTACAGCATTTAAATTTCAGCTAACATCAATTTAACGCTCCAAAAATCAATTTTACTTAAAAGTAAAATCGGAAGATTAAAACTATTATATTTCTATCCCTTAAAAATTGAAAAACTAAGCATAAAAGCCTATTTTCAGAAAATTAGAAAATATGAATATTGTGAAAAATTTTTCCAATTCGTTTAGCGCAGAGGAATGTTTAAGTTCGCTCATAAGTATTACTTACTTTTTTGCGAATTGATATATTTATGAATTACCAATAGAGTTGTTGAAAAATTCCATGATTCAGATTAACAAAGCCGCTTCAAACGCCGATTTCAATCGGCCTAAGATATTTTTGAGATAGCTTTTAAAGACTTTTCGGCATCGCGTGAATTTCTTGGAGAGAATGGATTGTAAAACCCTTGTTTTTCATTTCCACCATTCCTTTGATGAGAGCTTTAGCGGCGTTGGATGTGGTCAAACAAGGAACCTTAAATCTTATAGCCGCCTGACGGATCGTAAAACTATCGTCTCTCGTGACTCTTGAAAGAGGAGTGTTGATGATCAGATGAATCTTATTCTCTCTGATATAATCCAAAGCCGTGGGAAATATTTCGTCGTAGACCTTGTTGATCTTGGAAGAAAGAATTCCATTGTCCGAAAGAAATTTATGAGTTCCCGAAGTCGCGATCAGATTGAAACCTAGTTCGGAAAGATCCTTGATATAAGAAAGAAGCTCCGACTTGGTCTTGTCGTTGATACTTACAAAAACTGTCCCTTGAGAAGGAAGTTCGTCACCGGCCATATATTGAGATTTCAAAAATGCCTCCCCGACAGTGGAAGCGATCCCCATTACTTCTCCGGTGGAACGCATCTCCGGACCTAAAATCGTATCGACTCCCGGAAATTTATTAAACGGAAGAACGACTTCTTTTACGGAAACCTGAGAGAACGCCATTTCTTTCGGAAGAGGAAGGCTTTTCAAAGATTCTCCCATCATAATCCGAGTTGCGTATTTTACAATCGGATGGCCAAGAGCCTTAGACACAAACGGAACGGTCCTTGAGGCTCTCGGATTCACTTCGATGATATAAAGGACTTCATTCTTTACCGCATATTGAATGTTGATGAGACCCTTGACTTGAAGTTCCAAAGCAAGATCCACGGTCGCTCTACGAATTTCATCCATCATATTTTTGGAAAGCGTTTGCGGAGGAAGAATACAAGCCGAATCCCCGCTATGGACCCCAGCCTCTTCGATGTGTTCCATGATGCCGGTAACGAAAACTTCTTTTCCATCGCAGAGGGCATCCACATCAACTTCCACCGCATCCTCCAAAAAGGAATCAATCAAAAGAGGTCTGTCTTTGGAGATCTCTTCCGCCTTTTCCATGTAACGATCGAGTTCTTTCTCCTCATTGATGATGAGCATCGCTCTTCCTCCCAGAACGTAACTCGGACGAACTAACACCGGATAGGTGATCTTTTGGGCGATCTCCCTCGCCTCTTCCATAGAAGTTGCGATCCCGCTTTCTGGAGAATTTAGTTTCAATTTTTCTAATACTTCGACAAAACGTTTTCTGTCTTCGGCGCGGTCGATGGAATCCGGACTTGTTCCTAAAATTTTAACCCCTTTTCTTTCCAGATCCTTTGCGAGTTTGAGAGGAGTCTGACCGCCGAATTGAATGATGACACCTTCCGGTTTTTCGTTTTGATAAATACGATATACGTCCTCCAGGGTCAGAGGCTCGAAGTAAAGACGATCCGACGTATCGTAATCCGTCGAAACGGTTTCCGGATTCGAATTGACCATAATGGACTCGATTCCCAAGTCCTGAAGAGCGTAGGAAGCCTGACAACAGCAGTAATCGAACTCGATCCCCTGGCCGATCCGATTCGGACCTCCTCCGAGAATCATCACGGACTTAGTAGAAGTCACATCGGACTCGTCCTCTTCGTCGTAAGAAGAATAGAAATAAGGAGTATAAGCCTCGAATTCTCCCGCGCAAGTATCGATTCTTTTGTAAACGGGAAGAATCTTTTCAGAACCGAGCTTGGTTTCAATTTCCTCTTCCGATTTTTTGAGAAGATTCTGAATTTCCGTTTTTTTCAGATCCACCCTGAGCTCGCCGTCGAGCAGATCCAGAATCCGTTTTTTATTCTTTAGAAATGATAGTTGTCTGTTGGAAAAACCGGCTTGTTTCATTTTGGAAAGAACCAAATTTCCCTTTTCGGAATATTCCTTTTCCAATTTGAGAAGGTCTTCCATCTGCCACAGGAACCAGCGATCCACCTTGCAAAGATCGTGGATCTGATCCACGGTGTATTCCTCGTCGAAAGCGAGCTTGATGTAAAAAATACGCTTATCGTTCGGACGTTTCAGAAAGGAATCGATCCATTCCTTTCTTTGATCACTATTTAAACTTCTTGCATATAATAATTCCTGAAAGTATCCGTCTGAACCGAAGCCGTAGCGGTCGATTTCAAGAGAACGAAGCGCCTTCTGAAAACTTTCCTTAAACGTCCTACCGATCGCCATCGCCTCGCCGACCGCTTTCATCTGAACTCCCAAAGTATCGTCGGTTCCCGGAAATTTTTCAAAGGCAAAACGGGGCACTTTTGTTACTACATAGTCGATCGAAGGCTCAAAAGAAGCCGGAGTTACGCGAGTGATATCGTTCTTAATTTCGTCTAACGTATAACCGATGGAAAGAAGAGCGGCGATCTTTGCGATCGGAAATCCGGTCGCTTTGGAAGCCAAAGCCGAAGAGCGGGAAACCCTCGGGTTCATCTCGATTACGATCACGTCTCCGTTTACCGGGTTGACCGCGAACTGAATGTTGGAACCGCCCGTCTCTACTCCGATTTCTCGAATGATAGCGATCGACATATCTCTTAAGTTTTGATATTCCTTATCGGACAGAGTTTGTTGAGGGGCCACAGTGATGGAATCGCCCGTATGAACTCCCATCGGATCTATGTTTTCGATCGAACAGATAATAACTACGTTATCCGCCAGATCCCGCATAACCTCGAGTTCGAATTCTTTCCAACCTAGAACCGATTCTTCCAAAAGAACCTGACTGATAGGAGAAGCCTTGAGTCCTTTTGAAACGACTTCTTCGAACGTTTCTTCGGTGTAAGCGATTCCACCTCCGGTACCGCCGAGAGTAAACGCCGGACGAACAATGAGAGGGAGCCCGAGCTTTTTTTTGATTTCGGCGGCGTCTGTGAGATTGTTCGCCAGACCGGATGCGGGAACTCTCACACCGATTTTTTCCATCGCCTTCTTGAAAAGTTCTCTGTCTTCTGCTTTTTTGATCGCGTCCACTTTGGCGCCGATCAATTCCACATTGTATTTTTCCAAAAGCCCCGCGGAGTTGCAGGCGAGAGCTAGGTTGAGAGCGGTCTGACCTCCGACCGTGGGAAGAATTGCGTCCGGTTTTTCTTTCTCAAGAATTTTTTGAACGACTGAAACCGTCATCGGTTCCACGTAAGTCGCGTCCGCAAGATCGGGGTCGGTCATGATCGTCGCCGGATTTGAATTCAGTAAAATAACACGAATCCCTTTTTCTTTCAGGGCTTTGGCGGCTTGAGTTCCGGAATAATCAAACTCACACGCCTGTCCGATAACGATCGGACCGGATCCCAGGATGAGTACGGAGCGTATATCTTCTCTTCTAGGCATACTAAAATACAGATTTTTAGTTTAGCCCTATCCTTCAAGCATCAATTCGACAAGGGGAGCAAATACTCTCCTGCTTTCTTGAATTTTCCGGAAGAAATCAGAAACGAAACAAGAGAATCTTTCAGAGAAGAACACTCTTGAATCGCAAGAGGCTTTTCGTTCCAAGGATCGGCAATCCGATCGTAACAACGCCAAAACACACCGTTCTCCGAAGGAATGTAGATGAGTTTACGGGTCGTATTCTGAAACATCCTATGTTTGGAAATGATCACACTCTCCTTCGCGTAAGAATCTCCGATCGAAATAAAAGGAAACTCTCCCGACTCAATCGAATGCAAATGAAGAATGTCGGGATAGTAAATTCTTTCCTTTTGATAAAAATGATTTCCCAAATCACTAAACCAAATTCCAGTTTCACCGTAGACATTTCGAGAATCTTTCCAAGTCTGAAAACTCAAACCCGCGGACAAATCCCTTCCAAAACGATTTTTCAATTCGTTTCGCAAATTCTCGCGTAAGGAAAAATCCCGTACCCGGTTTGCGACGAACGAAAGTAAAGTCGGAAACAGATCCAGGGAACTACTGATTCCGGCAAATCTCCGACCAGCGCCGACATTTCGAGGGAATTTAATGAGCAAAGGAATATGAGTCACAGCCTCCCCTCTCAGATGTTCACCGTGTCCGTGACTATGATCGGCTTCAAACAAGGATTCCCCATGATCGCTCGTTAAAACGATCAGAGTGGAATCGTAAATCCCTTCCTTTTTTAAGTGTTCCAAAATTTTTCCGACCGAGTCGTCAAAAGAATAAATCGAAGCCTGAAAGAGCCCTCGAATCTGTTCCTGATCGTAGCTCGAAAGTTCGGAAGAATCGCTCGGATTCACAAATTTGAAATACTTAAATTTTCCATAATATTCAGAATTTGTAAATATTTTGTAATACGGATACGGAGGACTGAATGGGAAATGCGTCACAGAGGAAAAAAAGACCGTAAAAAATGGATTCCCCTCCTTTTTTAATCCGGCCAAAAGATCCGGAAGAATTTTAGAATCGTCCCCCAAACTCGGAAATCCGCGAATTGCCTCGAAATATTCTCCCGCGCCCGGAATCGAACCGGTCACGATCGGAAGAAGAAAAATCTGAGTTTCTAAAATCCTTTGCGCCGTGAGAATTCCAGCGTGAAAGATCGGAGCTTTTACGGATCGAAACCCCCAATCGGCTCGAGGAAAAATATCCCCCGCAAACGAAGAAACGACCCGCGTTTTGTATCCGAGTTGCGACAAAAGTTTCGGAAGCGTTTTAGAAACATTACCGCTCAAACCCTCCCGATCCTTTATATCCGGAAACATATCCTGAATTCCGTGTACGAAGCTGGGTTGTCCCGTGAGCAAATCCGCCCAAGCGGGGAAAGTCCTGGGAATCGTAGTATGATGATCTTGGAATATTATAGAATCCTTCGCAAGTGAATCGATATGAGGCGTCAATCCCGCCTTACCTTGTGCGTATCCCATTTTATCATAACGAAGACTATCCGCGCTCAGAATCAGAATGTTCGGAAAACCTTCCGCACTCAGAACGGTATTTTCCGGAACTTCTTTGCTCCAAGTTAGAGTTGAGGTAAAAATTCCAAGACAACTTTTCGAAGAAGCGAAACAAATCAGAGAGGAACAAATAGTAAAAAGTAAAACGAGGGCGATTCGATTCCAATTTGCATTCTTCAAATTTACGGTTCGAACCGGATCAAAAATCGCAACCATCTCGTTCTCAAAAACTCGAGTGGAAAGATAGAAGATAGTCGCGCTCAAAATCCCCAAAAGACTTCCGCAAGAATGAGACCAAAAGAGCAAAAAACAAAACAAAACGAAAAATATAAAACGGGAACGGTTTCGTTTTAATATTAAGAAAACAGAATGTATTACGATACAAACTCCCAAAATTCCGAGCGCGATCGCCAGCGGAATCCAGGGAGAAACCCAATCCGTCAGGAAAAATAAAAAGAAACGCAAAAACGGAAATCGATAAAAGAAAAATTCTCCGTAGAGCTGGGGATAAAAAATCACAGAATGGCACCAAAGAAGAAACACAAATACTCCGAAAATCCAAGAGACTTTTCGACAGTAGTTTTCTTTTTCAATTTCGACGTCCTTGTCGATAAAAGTATCGTGGAAGGAATCAGAATTTTCACCCGATAAAATCCTATCTTTCGACAAACGATCGATAAGAGACAGGCCGGTCGAAACTTTTTTTTCATTCCCAAAAAACGCAGAAGAAAGGAGCAAACCGATCGCACCGAACAAAATTCCGCTCGCAATCAAAGTTTGAATATAATCTTTTAAGAATAAAGGCAGAATGGATAAAAAGAGGGACTTGAATTCGGAAAGATCCACTCCCATAAACCGAAACGAAGAGTTTAAAATCAAGGTCGCAAAAGAAATCCCCATTCCGATCGCAAAAAATCGAAGATATAATCTTACGGATTTCTCCGCCAATAGAATTGCGATCATCTTCGGCATAAACTTTCCGCGATTCTCATTTTAAGAACATTTTCGAAAATCAGATCTCGCTTTCGACCAACATTTTCTTTTACTTGTTCCGACAAGCGACCTTTCTGAAAAAAGGTTTTAAGTCGAACCCTAAATTCTCGAGAGACAGGATAAAAGAAAAAGTTTACTTCCGCAAGATTCAAATGATAAATTCCACAATCGAACTTTGATTGATTATAAGACAAACCCTTGCCACACTGTATTAAAAACTTTTTCTCCGCAAAAAACCTACCAAATTTCATTTTACTACTCGGACGTATGGATAGAATACTATGATAAACTTATTTCGAAAATTAGAATGTTGGAATCTCCCTTTAAAAAGTCGGGATTTCCCGATTCGACTTAATTTTTGAGAACCGCTGTACTTTTGCAAAATCAATCGTTTCTTTTCGAATATCATTTTCATACGTCCCAGGTAATGCGCGCTTTAAGTCCCGATCAAACCATTTTTTGCGCTTATCGTCGGGATTACGACCGGCCTATTTTACAACACTTTCGGAATCTTTCCAAAAAAGAAAAGCCGGATTAAAATCGATTCCCCAAAATAGAATTCAACTTTTCGAATATTCAATCTTCATTTTCACGAAACGAAGATATATCTTCCGAAATTTCGGATACATTTTCGTTCGGAAGTTGAGAAACGTTCCAAACTCCGTTCGCACGAAAAGTTAAGAAATTCTTTCCGAACTTTCTGGTTTCAAAACCGGGCCAGTCCGGATCGATCGGAGACTGAATAAAAACGGCTACGGTGGCGGTGTCGTTTAACAAAAAGTCCAGAAGAGACTTGATTTTTTCCTTTTTCTTATCCCAGAAGGAATACGGAGGATCTAAAAAATAGATCTTCGATTTTTCGGGAATATCGAGTTTATTATAAAAACGGAATACGTCTTTTCTATTGATTTCGGAGTTGTCTCCGAATTTTGCGAAAAGTTTTCGAAGGTTGTCCGATCTTTCCCAAGCCAACTCGTATAAAACGACTCTTGCAAATCCTCGACTCATTGCTTCCAAAGCCATCTGTCCCGAACCCGCGAAAAAATCCACAAACGCGGATTCTTCAAGTATCAATCTTCCTTTTAAAACCAAAGAGCCAACGATATCAAAAACTGATTTTTTTAAAATCGCGGGAGTAAAGTTCGTGTTTCCCGCGACGGCAATAGGCGTTTCTATCGATTTACCTTTGAGCTTCCCGGCCTGTACCTTGAGTGCTTTCACATTTTTACTCCGTTTTTTTTTCGACGCTCAATTCTAAGATCCGAATCTTTTTCGCCAACTTTTCGGCCGATTTCAATTCTCTAAGTTTGAGAAGAATTTGTCTCACTTCCGAAAATTTTCCAGCTCCGTATAAAATACAAGCATAGGTGTAAAGCCCTTCCGCATAACGCACCGAAGATGTTCCGTTTTCGGTAAAAATCTTTCCCCAATAAATTCCAGAAGATTCGTCTTCCAATACCAGACAACGTTCTAAAAATAAAAACACAGAATTGTAAAAAATTCCAGGGTGAGATCCCTTCTTTTCATAGATACTTCTCAAAGTTTTATCGATCTCTTCCGGATCTTTTTCTGCGGAGGTATATAAAAGTAGAATCCTATAATCAATCTCCTCTTTCTGAAGTGCGGCCCGGGAAACCTTTACTAAGGTATCATAGTTTCCTTTTTTGTAAAAATCGTAAACGTCGCCGAAATCGGTCGGTAAGACCGAACCGTGAGGAAACAAAACAAATAGAACAAATACGGACACGAGGGACCGGTTGGCACAATTCTTGGCGAATCGCCGAACCGGCCCAGTATTTTTCAAAACTCGATTACTACAGAGGAGCCGCACATCGGACAAATCGCCCCTTCGAGGCCGTAATCTTCGGCTTCGTAAGCGTCCTCTTCCCAACGATGATCGCAATCTTCACAAGCAAACGTTAATACCTCTTCTCCGGTCCCATCCTCATCGTAACCGGTCTCAACTTCAAAATCTTCATCAAAATCATAATCGTAAGGCATAGAAATCCAACGGAATCAGGGGAGACTAAGGTGTCAAGTTTTAGGGAATTCAAAAAATACGTGAACCCAGAATGGGTGTATAAAAAATCGACGAAGTATGCTGTATCAATCCGGCCTGAAAAGTTATAAAAAGAAAACCAGTTATAAACCTTACATTCTTGTCGCTCTTATGCTGATTTTAGGCGGAACGGGATTTTTTTTCCAGCAGAGTATTAAAAACCTATTCGCGGGTGATAGAAAAATTCTTCTCGAAAAAGAAAGAAAAAACATCCAACAACAAATCCATTCGGGAACTCTCGAAGAAGGCTCCGTGAAAAATTTCCAAAACGCCGCCAAAGATTACGTTCACGCGAATCCTTCGGATGAATTGGGATATTTTTATATTGCATTAGGAAATTATAATTCATTTTTGCTTAACGGGTTCTCTTTCGACTCGGGAACCTTGGTAAAGCTCGCCTATTCGGGATTCAACGACTTTCTTAAGGAAGACGAATCGTATCTTCCGATCCTGGAGGAAATGTACCGAAACGCGCTTCGCGCCAAGGCGATCGATCCCGCGATCGGCGAAAATCCGGATAACGAAGTGATGATCGCATTTGGGGAAACGGTCAAACAGCATCTTTCCAAAAAATCCCTCACTCATCTCTTAAATTCGATCCCGTACGACAAGATCAGCCCCGAATTTAAAATCAGCTATACCTGGATTGCAATCTTAGGGGCGTCCTTATCGGGAGATACGGAATTCTTAAAACGCAATCTCGCAAGTCCGGAATCCAGCGGATCGATTCTTCTCACCGAAAGAGAAGCTCTTTTTTTAATCGGACTTTCCGAATTCCGTGCAGGCCAGTATGTTTCTTCCCTGAACTTCATCCGTAAGGTTAGAAACGAAAACGAAGACTTTATCACGATCGGATCTTGGATTTTAGAAGCGAAAATTTTCAGACTTCAAAATCTACACGCAAAATCAATCGCGATTTTAGAAGAACTTTATCCAAAGGTGGAAAAGAGAAGGGAGGACATTATCCGACTCGTAAAAGAAATTATCGATGAAAAGCCGACTCTTAAAACGAAACTCGATTTGGAATCGACTCGGTAAAATTTTTAGAAACCAAATGTTAAACGAAACAAGATTTCCTCTGATCCCGAAAATTCTCAAAGGATTTATTGTAATCGTATCCGCACCCTCATTTACAGCTTGGACCGTTTCTTGCGGACTTAAGCCCGTTCCCCCTCCCGCAGGAAAGTTCTGCGACGTCTGGCACAAACCGGTTGAATGTGTGGAATTGAATTTCAGAAAAGGAATCGGCGACCTAGGCCAAGGCCCGCTTCCCTTACGGATGAAAAGCGTGGTTCTTTATGATTTAGAAATTGAAGACAAACAAAACGTCCTCATAGAAGTTCTTCACGAACACAGAGTGAGAATTACCTTTCCCGGAAAAGAATCCAGACTGTACCTTAAGATCAAGGATCCAGAAGAACGCAAACGAAGATGGGAAAAAGCAAGGGAAGAACTTTTTAAATGAATAGGGCGTATTGCACCACTATTTTCGAACGATTTTTAGAAAACAAGGGGCGTATTGAATTCGGAAAGCGAGTTTCAACGAAAAAGCATAAACTTTTCATTCGCCTTCCCAAACCGAATAAAACGGCTCTATAAGGTTCGTCGGCTCAAACAAAAGCCTTTTTTAATTGGCGCGTTTTTAGTTCGCAACTTAAGAACTTACTTTTAGCAAAGCTAAAATGAGCGAGTAAAAAACAATTTACCAATTGAAATGAATTCGTATAATCAAAGCCGATGATACGTTCGCAAATTTCACAAAAGACCAAATCCCCTTATTTGGTTTCCATCATCGAAGACAATCAACACACTGCCCTCAATCTTCAGGAACTTATTTCCAAGTCCCCCGATTTTCGATTTTTAAAACACTATCCCGACTCTCAAAAAGCGATCGAAGGCATTCCGGAAGATATCCCCGATATCGTGATCCTAGACATAGGACTTCCCGGAAAGAGCGGATTGGAATGTCTCAAAGAACTCAAAGAGAAAACGCCTAACACTAAATATGTGATCTTTACCGTTTTTGAAGACGAAGAAAAAATAGTAGAGGCGATCCAAGGGGGAGTATCCGGCTATCTCTTGAAGGATACTTCTCCCGAACTTTTCCTTGCTGAACTCAAAGTTATCGTGTTAGGAGGCGCTCCGCTTACCCCTAGAATTGCGGACAAGATCATTCGAGAATTCACAAAAAAAGAGGAAACCCAAAATCCGCCGATCCAAAACACCCTGGGACTTACGAAAAGACAACTTCAGATTCTTAATTTCGTGGCGCTTGGAATGACCGTTGCGGATATCGCGGACGAACTCGATATTTCCGGTCATACGGTCAGCAGACATATCGAAAAGATTTATAAAAAGATGGAAGTGCATTCCAAATCCGAAGCCATCATCCGAGGAAGAAGAATGGGAATTATACGAGACGTTCCAGGGTATCCTTAAATGCCCGCAAAGAGAATATTCGTATTTTTTAATTTTATTATATTATTTTCCTTTTCTATCGGTTGTTCACTTCCGTTTGTTTTCCAGCAAAAGCCTATCGCCGAAAAAGGGATCATCGACCTTAGGAAATTCAATTTCGCGGAAAATGTAACCGAATTAAACGGAGACTGGGAATTTTACTGGAAGGAATTGGCGTACGGCAGTCGTTCAATCCCCAAAACTCCCTCTTATTTTCCAGTCCCAGGGATCTGGAGGGACTACGATCCTAACTTCACTCCGGAAGGTTATGCGACTTATCGTCTGCGCGTGTTATGCGGTTATAAATATCCCAATTTAAAGATCAGAATTCCCAGGCTTCCGGGAGTTTACGAAGTCTATTTCGACGACCATAAAGTTTATTCGAACGGTTTTGCCGGAACCGGTCCCTTAGACACGGTATTTTCAGAGCATCCATTGATGACAAATATCGTCGTACCCTCTGAAGATTTTTACATCACCGTAACCGTTTCCACCTTCAAAGGAAATTATCTCAAAGGTGGAATTCGAAAACCGTTCCAAATCGGATCAGGAAAGGCAATCGATTTGGAGGAAAAAAGGGAAGAATGGAGAGAGATGATCCTAATCGTCGTTATCTTTTCTTTCGGAATCTATCACGTGGTATTCTTTTTTTCCTATAGAAAAGATCCGATCCCTCTCTATTTCACCGCGTTTTGTTTTTTAGTTTCCGGATATTCTTTCGTCACCTCCGAAATTCAATTTATGGCTCTTCCGGATCTTTCCTTGGATTTGAGACTACGGATAAAATTTTTTTGCGAGATCGCATTTTTCCCCACCTCTTTCCTAATGCTTCGTAAGATGTTTCCGCTTCAGTTCAATCGGAAATGGATTCAAATCGCAATTGGAACGAGTACGATTTTCTTTTTCGGAATTTTCGCTTTAAACGAACGGAATATAGTCCTGTTTTATTCTTGGTTTATGTATTTTCCCCCGCTTTACGCATTGATTTTGATTATAGGCACAGCAACCACTTTTAAGGCCAAAGAACTTTTCACTGGTTTTGTTCTGGCGTTTACGATGATGAACGACGGAATTTACGGTTTATACGAGATTTATGCCTTATATCCGTACAGCTTCCCTTTGGGTCTTATCGCTTTTGTCGCATTAAATTCTTATATTATTTCCTCAAGATTCGCGGAAGATCTGGAAAGAGCGAAAGAATTCGCACAACTTCAAATCAGATACAACGAGCAACTCAAACTACAAGCGCAGGAAAGAACGAGGATCGCGTCGGATATTCACGACTCCATAGGGTCCGAGCTTACAGCGATTCTTTTCGAGTTGGAATCCAAAGATAAAAACGATTCCACATTGAAAAAACTCAAATCGGAAGTGAATCATCTCATTTCGAACGTAAGAGATATCGTATTTCTTATGCACCATCAGGGAAACAATCAGGAACTCGTGGAAGAAGTGATAAAAAGGTACGGAGACAGAATCCAACGCACCGGAACCATAGAAGTTAAAATGGAAATTGAAGACGTTTCCAATTTCATACATCTGGATCAATGTCTACACGTCCAAAAAATCTTTTTAGAAGTCGCGTCCAATATTCTCAGACATTCAGAAGCGAAGAAGATCCAAATTTCCTGGAAGAAAGAAGGAAAAAAACTGATTTTAAAACTGACAGACGATGGGAAAAAGTTCGAGATCAACCCGGAAGAGGTTTCCGGAATCGGAATGAGCAGTATTCGAATGAGATCCGAAAAATTGGGAGCAAGCTACGTTTTCCATTTCACAGATTCGGAAAATTCATTCGAACTAAATATTCCGATTTCCTAATAAAACGTAAGTTCGACGTAAGTAAAATTGGGGAATCAGAAACTAAAGTGCAACGACTCCTTGAACTCAGCGAATGCCTCTTTTGTGAATCGACATTCGGGGAGTGAAACACCGAGTTAACGCTTACGCATTTGTTATACCGAACTCAAGTTACTCATCTCTACAGAATAGAGTGTTCAAAATTTTGCGCCTAAACGCGGGATTTGTCCTCAAATGGACGGTATTCTATTTTATAGGGATCAGTAATAAGGATTCTTCGTCACAAAACTTCACAAAGTTTAAAATCCATATCGGATGCAATTTTCCTAATATTCTTATCGTAAGTGCAAATCGTAATACGGTCTTTTAAAACGTCTGCGATCAACGAAGCGGTACTCAAATGAATCGAATCCAAGGATTTCAAAAAAGTCAGTTTCTCGTTTTTCCGAATTTTTTCATAAATTTCCGAACCGATTCGTTTTAAATGAATCTCCGATAAAAGGTCTTTTTGCCTGGTCAATTTTTCCGTTAGCCAAACTTTACTTAAAACCTTTCGATTTTCTCTGTAGATTTTATGAATATTGATGAATGATTCGATTTCGAGCAGACTGGAAGAAAATCTGTAATCGTCCCCTATCCAACTTTCATACGATAGTTCGTAATTGGTATCTTCAAAAATGATGGAAAGAAAAAAGCTAGTATCGATATAAACAGCCATGAAAAGGGAAATCAATCCCGATCTTCATAGTATGTTTTCATCCAATCCAACTGAAACTTTTCTTTTACTTTGGACGGCGGCTTTAAAACAGTAGATTTTCTTTTTGCTTTTAAGAGAAAACCGCTTTTTTGTTCTTTCTCAATATAACTTTCGACTGTTAGATCCGAATTTAGAGTATCAGAAACAGGTTTTTTGATTTCGGCAATGATTCGACTGTGATCGGTCACAAGAATCGTTTCCCCTTCTTTTACAAGGCGTAAAAACGTATTCAAGTTTTCTTTAAGATTCTTGACCCCGACAGTTTTCATATCTCCAATAACGTGGCCCCGAAAATTGTAAAGTCAACCGGTTTTTACCAAAAAAATCAGCGAGTCCGCATCATCGGAAAGATAAAGTTGATTCCGAAAATCATTCCCTGTGCTTTGACTTCTTCTGGAACCTTTCCGAAATTTTGTCCTCGGATAGAATCGACACAAGCCTGACTAACCACGTCCTGCCCCTGACTCGAAACGAGTCTCGTATCCAGAACCTGGCCGCTTTCGCTTAGCATAAAAAGAACTTTGACTTGTCCAGGCAGAATTCCTTCTCGAATTACAGTTCCCGCCATATCTCGATACGCGTAATTTCCTCCGCCGGGAGGTGCAAAACTACCTTCGATCTGTTTCAACATCCGTTTGAAGTATTCGTAACCTGCGAGTTTTTTTCTAGGAATCGAAAGCGCTTGATTCCCGTCCCAACGAAAAAGAAAGTCTTGTTCGAATCGATAGTTAAACGGAATCTTCGTCATTCTTCCGTAGGTCTGAGAGCTTTGTTTGGTTTCTTCCGTAGTGGTGGTTTGCACTGGGTCGATCTTATAAATTCCCACTTCAAAAACTTTCTCGTCGTTCTTTTCTTTAGCCTCCTGTTTCTGCGCTTCGGAAGGCCTTCTCGCCATACTGCCCATGATAAATTCACGAAAGGGACTCGCGGAATGAAATCCTTCCTTCTTCGTGATTCCCCCTGCGCCCGCGGCGTCCACGTTGGAAAGGGCCTTGTATTCGTCTTTGATATTCTTATCCACAAAGTCTTGTTCAAGAAGTACTTCGTAGATCTTTTCTTTTTCCTCATTACTTTCCATTTTGACCATGGGTTCGCTTCCGAGAATTTTCCAGAGCATATTACGTGTGAGTAAATGTGCGGTAAAAAAAGACGCGAGTACAAGAACTAGAAAGGATGCATAGATCAACCTTTGGTCGTCTTCGGGAATTCCGGAATATTCAGAATAGAGTCGGGTCTTGTCCATGGTTTTCGGAAAAATCTTCCATTCGTTTCAATTGCCGATAGGCCTTTTCGGTCGCCACCCTACCGGCGGGAGTTCGATTGATGAGTCCGATCCGAACCATAAATGATTCGTAAGTATCTTCGATAGTTTTCTCTTCTTCTCCGACTACGACAGCAATCGCCTTTAAACCTACAGGGCCCCCCTTATAACGATCGATCATACAACCCAGTATTTGTCGATCCATACCATCCAATCCCAGGTCGTCAATCCCCATCTTTTCGAACGCCTTGAGACAAAGATCCTTTTTCACGGAAAGATTACCTTCTACTTCGCTAAAGTCCCGAATTCTTTTTAAAAGATGATTTGCAATTCGGGGGGTTTTACGAGAACGTTTTCCGATTTCCAAGGCAGCATCATTTTCGATCTTAACTCCCAAAATCCGAGAAGAACGTAAAACGATCTCCTTCATCTCTTCATCGTTGTAATAATCCAGCCTCAATTGAATTCCGAAACGGCTTTTGAGAGGTTCGCTGATCAGTCCGCTTCTGGTAGTCGCTCCGACTAAGGTGAACGGTTTGAGAGGAATTTGAACCATTTGAGCGGTCACTCCTTCTCCGATCACTAGATCGATCATATAATTCTCCATCGCCGGATAGAGAATCTCTTCGAGTTTTTTATGAAGAGTATGGATCTCGTCTATGAATAGAATTTCATTCTCACCCATACCCGTAAGTAGGCGCGCAAGATCGGCGCCTTTGGTAATCACGGGGGCCGAGGTGATGGTGAGTCTGGTTCCGAGTTCGTTGGAAACGATTCCAGCAAGAGTTGTCTTTCCAAGCCCGGGAGGGCCGGAAATCAAAACGTGATCGAGCGCTCGCTTTCGATTTTTAGCGGCCTGAACGTAAACTGTAAGATTATCGAGAACTTCCTTCTGACCTATAAATTCGGAAAGAAGAGAAGGACGTAGGCCCGACTCTTCTTCAAATTCTTCCTCAGGATTAAGCGTATGGGATTTTGCCAATCAGTTCGGTCTTTCCTTAAGTTGGATCGAGATTCTAGAAACGTTTCCCTGACGCATAACTGTAACGGTGATACGATCACCTACCTTACTCTTCTTAACCGTGCTGACCACTTCCTCCGGAGAATTGATTTTAGTTCCGGAAATTTCAGTGATCACATCCATCAACTGAATTCCGGCACGATCCGCCGGAGAATCATTCATGATCTGAACGACAACCGCACCGCCCGAAATATTCAACTTCTTTGCGTCTTCCTCATGAAGATAATCCACTCCGACTCCAAGCCAAGCCTGTGCGGGACGTTTGACCTTACCGGTGGTTTTTAATTCTTCCATGATCGCTTTCGCTTCGTTAATCGGAATCGCAAATCCGATTCCCACCGAACCCCCACTCTGAGAAGCGATCATACGATTGATACCAATTACACGACCGTTGATATCGAGAAGCGGGCCGCCGGAATTTCCCTGATTGATGGAAGCGTCCGTTTGAAGATAATGAACTCCGCTATTATCGATTCCGGTTCTACCGACCGCACTGACAATCCCCGCGGTCAGAGACTGTTCGTAACCCAGAGGGGCCCCAATTGCAATCGCCCAGTCCCCGACTTTTACCGCGGAAGAATCCCCAAGTTCGATCGGAACAATTTCACCGTCTGGCTTGATTTTTAAAAGAGCCAAATCAATCACAGGATCAGAGCCGACAAGTTCCGCGTTAAATGTCTTACCCGTTTTTAAACGAACGGTGAGTTTATCCATGGAGCGAACCACATGTTCGTTGGTTAAAATATATCCCTGAGTATTGAGAATAATCCCCGAACCGAGCCCGGTTTGTTTTTGTTTCATCACTCTTCCGCTTCCACCTTGATGACCTCTGCCGAAGAATTGATCGAAGAAAGGATCTCCGAAAGGTCCGGAATGAACGGGAACGTTTTGAATTTTTTCCGTAGCGATGGAAACTACGCTTGGAGAAGCGGTTTGATAAACTTCCTCAAAGGCTTGTTGAATCGTGATCGCCTGACGAGTCGCCGGACTAGGCTCCCTATCACCTTTAGCATTTAAAAAAAGAGGACTGCTTTGACCAGTTCCACAAAACATGACAGGAGATAAGAACGCTCCGAGCAGAAGTGAAATGCTTACGATCGCAACATACTTCAGTTTTTCCATGTTTTTCATTGAATTCTATCCCTCTGAAAATGTATTTCCATTTGGTATCTAAAAGAATCGGCTCGCTTCTATGACTGTCAAGTTAGATTTGGAAGCCAGTCCTTAGAGTACACATTCGATTAAACAAGTTGGATTTAAACGAAAGGGAGAATCCTTCCGTTTTCACTCTTAGACCGAGCCACCCAGAAAAGAGTTTCCGTTTTCATCCGACAAATCGAGAAGATTTACAAATCGGGAGTCCGGTTTTTGGATTTTGGCTGATTGGATTCCCGATTCTTTTTGATCTGAATTTTTGCATTGATATATTTTCGAATCGCCGCTTCTCCTCTTTGAAGAGTATAATAATCCAACTTTTCCACGGGAACGATATCTTCATCCGGAGTGACTTGCAAAATCGCTAAATCGATTTTTTTATCCTGACCGATGATGACCGCTTCGTAGGATTTACCTGATTTTGACTTCACCAAAAGATGATCGTAAGTCCCGATCACATGAGCGTTCGTAAGAATGTAACCCTGCGGATTCAGAACAATTCCATAGCCGAGGGTAACCAAAACTTTTTCCAGAAAATGCCCGCCCTTAGAATGAAGAAACCGAGATTTGGTCGTTTTTTCAGCGAGAATCGAAACCGAACTTGCGGAAGAACTCGGATAGACTTCTTCAAAAATATGATGTACTCGAACTTTATTTTTGGGATAGCGCAAAAGAGAAGAATGATGATCGGAATGAGGAGATTCTTCGGAAAGAATCTCCTGCTTACCTTCGATTTCTGGCTCCGTCTCTTTTGTTTGTGCAATCGGAGAAAAACAGTAGAAATGAAATAACCCGAAATAAAGAATCACTCCGAAAAATTTCAAAATCGAAAAATATGGGCCCATAACGGAATTTTCATTGGATTCTCAATTTCCAAAAGAATCCATGTAGATAGAATGATTTCGTATAAATCCCCCTTTGTCAAGAATTGAATCGGAACCGTAAAAATGAAGATCGAAAAACCAATCTTTGCAGTTTTTGAAGGAATCGATGGAAGCGGTAAATCGACTCTTTGCAAATCCTTAACCGAAAGACTTACGGAACGAGGAATTTCTTCCGTAAACTTTACCGAACCCACAAACTTTGAAACTGGAGAATACCTCCGAAAATTCTTAAGAGGAGAAATAGAACTTGGAAGAGAAGAACAAATCAACGCGTTTTTAAACGACAGAGAAGAATCTTTAAGACAAAACATCCTTCCTTCTTTAGAATCCGGTAGAAACGTTTTACTGGATCGTTATATGTATTCCACCGCCGCTTATCAGAGCGGCGAAGATCTTCTTCCCGAATCAATTATCGAAAAAAATTTGAATAGGAACTTTAGGATTCCGGATCTTCTATTTTATTTGGATCTTAATCCCGTAATCGCATTCGAAAGGCTGAGTCGAAGAAAAAAAAATAAAGAAAGATTCGAAACGTTAGCTCAACTTGAAAAAATTCGTTCCGCCTATGATAGGATTCTTCCGAAAGAAACGATCCGAATCGACGGCGAAAAAGGTCCGGATCAAATCGTTTTCGAATGTCTGGAAATTTTTTTAAAAAACGTTAATAGGAAACTCCTATAAAATCCGAAAACAACCACTACTCAATCCAATTTCAGCGTAAAATTGTCATTTGGTGAACGTAATTTCTAAATAGGAATCAATAAAATGCAGAGTGTTTATCTGTTTGTAGATGAAGAACCTTATCTGTATCACGGAGAAAATGTAGATATGGAAAATTTAGAATATATAAAAAGTATAAACTATAATTACTTCGAAAAAACATCAAGGATAATATATAAAGGGTTCAAAAGAAAAAAAGATAAAGACTTTGCAATTTCAATACGTCTTTTACATAGTCACTGCTTAGAGCACTTTTTCTCGATACTCTTCGCTGCAATACAAGCATACGATGCCATAAATATATGGTTATTGTTATATACTCCGAACGATTTAAGAGAATTAATCAAAAAAACTCAATCAGGGACACCCTTCTTTCGGAAATTTCCAGATGTTAAACCGAACTGGGAATCAATCTTAAACAAAATACACTTTGGTTTAAATTTTTTTAATTCATTTCCAAAAGAAGTTATTCTAAAAACAGTGGCTGAACTTGCAAATCAATTTAATTCAGAAGCGTATTCCCTCGAATATAATTCCATAAAACATTCTTTACGGAATAAATTTGGATCATTTCAAATTGAAATCGGTCCTTTAGAAAATAAAATAAAAATTAACGGCGGGGATTATGGCTCAACTTTTAGAAAAATAGAAAGACTATCGAAAAATAACAAACACCACTTATCAACAAGTAAAATTTTTTCTCACTGGAATCCGGGTAGATTATTCAGTGAAATTCAAATTTTATCTTTATTGATATCTAATATTAAGAACTTCTTGATAGCAATCAATTGTAAACGACCTCATAAAATTGAATTTAAATTACCAAAGACTGAATTTTTAAACGACTATCAAAATTTACCAAAATCAGAACTACTATCAGGAAAACTTGATAGATGGAGCATATCGCCTAATTATAAACTTATTGATAAAAATGAACTTCTAAAGAGAATCCAAGAAAAATTTCCTGAATTATTTAAACAATAACACGATGTTTAACAACTTTTTTATCATTTGATTATCGGACTTCTAAATGAGATAGTTTTGACCGATCTAATTTTTCCAAACTTTTAATTTTTCGTGACCAGCCTCGTTTTCTTCTATAAGCCATTTAGGATTCTCAAATCCGTTTTTCTTTGATATGCAATATCAATGACTTTCGATTTGAAATTCCTTGAGAGTTGTTTCATGACGATTCGCTTGGCGATCCAGAGAATCCGCCATTTTAAATAATTTCTCTTTGCGAACCCTGGCCTGAAGAAATTTCTCTCCCCTGGAAAGTTTCGCCAATTCTCTAAGCTCATTTGCTCTCGCTCTTTTGGCAACCGCAGTCGCTTTGAGATAATTCGCGATCGCTTGTTTTTGTCCCGGAGTCACCGCACTTTCCACGAGAGCTTTTTCCAAAAGCCTTGCTTCTTCCTCTTCGCTGACCGAAAAAATCGGCGTAAAAACTCCGCATGCCCAAACCAATACAAAAATGGAAACGACCCTCCGAAAAAAAAGTCCTTCCCATAAATTCAGAAACGAAACCTTCATCTTTACCTCTATTTTTAATTTTTAGGAAAACGATTTTTTATACGATTCATTTTTCAAGGACTTTCCTTTACTAAACCTCTTCAGGATTTGCATTTGACAGTCCAAACCTTTTCAAAAGACTCACTTATAAACGTACCTATAGCTCAACGGATAGAGTACAGGCCTCCGGAGCCTGGGGTCCGGGTTCGAGTCCCGGTAGGTACATTTTAGGGATCAGGGTTTAGGGGTTAGTTATCGTATTACATAATATTAAAGTGGGACTCGAAGCTTTCTCGCGAGAGCATTTGCAGCGATCCTTAGAGAGCGTCGCAAATGCGACATGAGCCAGGGATGGCGAATGAGCGAGAAAGACGCCGTGGAGCTAAGTTTGCCACGATGGCAAACTGCGTAACGGCGAGTCCCGGGAAACTCAATGTAACGACTCCCTACGGGTCCGCTCGAAGAAAACTCAGCAAACACCTTCCTATGGGTCGGTGTTTAGGGCGCGTTCTGGGACGTAAGTTTCACAGAGGATTTGTCGTAATTCCGACAGATTTATCTTCAGACCCAAGTATTTGTGGGTAACGTTATGGTAGAGAGCGTTTCACTGAGTTTAGGGAAGAACTTGCTGAGTTTCCCGCAAGTCTGCACTAGGAATCAGTGGATAGGGGTTAGGACTTTACAGTCAGTTATACCGGATGTAAATCCGTTTCAGAGCGAGATTTGCTGGAGGATAATTGGGCTGAATTTGAATGGCTTTTTCGTATTCCAAACGAGCGAGTTCAATATGACCTAAAATTTCCAAACAAGAACCTGTGTTGAAATACGGATATACGGGAACCTCATAACGAGGAGCAGACTTCGCCTTTTCAAACCAAGGAAGTGCCTCCTCGAAACGTTTTTGCTGAATCAGATAAACCCCGATATCATTATAAGGATTTCCTAATGTAGGATCCGTTTCGATCGCGATTTTACAGAACTCAATCGCGCGATCCAATTTACCGGCAAGAGAATAAGACCAACCCAAAAACGTCCAGGCTTCTGCTGTCGGTTTTGCCGCAATGGACATTCGATAGTGTTTGGAAGCCAGTTTGAGATTTCCCTTGGTTTGATACTCGTAAGCGGTCAAAAAATGCTTCTTCGCATCTTCGGATTCTCCAAAAGATTGTAAATAGAGTGGATTCATTCTACATTTTAGACGGGATTTACTTCACGGAAAAATTCAAGAATTTCAGAAAGGTCGTATTTAAAAAGCCGTCTATTTCCGGAGAAAAATTGTTGTAGAGAATAAAACCGCACCAGTAAATCAAAGTTGCACTCACAAGAGCCTTTACAAGGGATTTACTTGCGTGGGGAGAAGCAGAATAAAAGATTCGAAATAAAGCGATGGGCCAAAGAAACAACAGAAAGAAATAGAAACCTTTTCCAATTCCGTAAATCCAAGAAATAATTTCCATTGGATAACCCACGGTCAAACGTTCATAACTCGTTTTTAACTCGGGAAAGTATTGAAAGAAATAAAAGACAAAAACGAAAACAAAAATGATCTTCCAGACGAACTCGAAATCGGAACGAAACAAAAGTAGAGTCAATCCGCAGAACCAAAAAAGAAAAATCGGAAATACAATTTGTTCTAAAAGTCCCGGCATAAAACCTCGATTGTAATACGATTCATGAATATTGTAAAATCCGGTTCAGACATTCTACAAAGCTCGTCGAATCCGCAAGCCCTTTCCCGGCAATGTCAAAAGCCGTTCCGTGATCCGGTGAAACTCGGATAAACGGGAGACCCAAGGTTAGATTCACACCCTTCTTTCCTTCCCACATTTTGAAAGGAATCAAACCCTGATCGTGATAACAAGCAAGATGCAGACCGAATTTTTTTCGTGCAGACTCACCGAATACAGAATCGGCAGAAAGAGGTCCTTCCACTTTCAAACCTTGCCTTTTTAAGAATCGAATCATCGGTACTAGAATTTCTTCCTCCTCTTTACCGACCTTACCGCCTTCCCCCGCGTGCGGATTCAAACCGAGAAATGCGATCGGTTTTTGGAGATTGATTTTCTCGCAGGAAAGAATAGAATTCGCAAGCGATTTCAGATCAATCTCTTTCAAAAACTCGGGAACTTTTACAAGAGGGATATGAGTTGTGAGAGGAAGCACCTGAAGATCGTTTCCGGACATAAGCATAAACGTTTTTGTCCGATACGCCTCCGCTAAAAATTCGGTATGACCTCGAAACGTGGAAACACCGGACGCAATTACCCATTCTTTGCTGAGAGGAAGAGTAATCAAATCTCCTCCACCTTCTTTTTGAAACTCTATTGAGAGTAAAAGAGCCGCTAACGCAGATTTTCCCGACAAGGCAGAAGGTCTACCGGATTTCAAAGAAGAGATTTCTTTTTTGGAAAGCGAATCGTGGGCAATCGCAAACAAACCTTTTTTCAGGATTTCGGAGGAAGAAAAAATCGAAACGAATTCTTTCGGGAGCGGAAACTTACCCGAATGAAAATAAACGATCGGTCTTATTTTGGAGATTTTTCTTAAAAGAAAAAGAGAATGAATGAAGATTTCCGGACCGATTCCACAAGGATCGCCTTCTGTAATCAAGATCCGCTTCACTGTTTCGAGAAGTCGGTTTTCATTCCGGAAATTTTTTTCCGAAAGGAAAACCTTTCGAATTATTCTCTCGCTCCGGATTGTTTTCCGAAGATTTTTTCGACGCTGAGAGAATCTTTAGAATACTCAAGGTCAATTAGGTCTTTCGCGGAATGTTTGAGATCATTCGAAATCATACAACGTCCCTCAAGGATCACTCCGTTCTGGATGATCAATTCCGGTGTGCGGATATCTCCGAGAATTTTAGAAGTGGGAAGGAGCATTACCCTGTTTCTTGCGGTGATGTTTCCAATTACGATTCCTTCAATGATAACACTGGCTGCCGTGATATTAGTTTTTACCTTACCCGTAACGCCGATATAAAGTTGTTCGGCCTGTAAGGACTTACCTTCGAATTTTCCGTCAATCTTAAGAGATCCGTTGATAAAGAATTTGCCACTGAAGTAGGAATTTTCTCCGATAGTGGAGTTCGTAACTTCGGATGAATTTTTAACGAGTGCCATGCGCCTGTGTATCCTTTTCGGAGGGAGTTAAAATCACTAAATATGCAGATCCCATCAATCGGAAAAGGATTTTTCAAGGCTTCATTTTGAAAATTGACAAAGAGAACGAAAAATCAACGGATATTGGGAACGTTGATTCTAGCTAAAACCTCGGATGTAAATTCCTGGAATTCCTTAAGAGCATCCATGATACTCTTTCCCTCCAGTTCTGTGGCTCTTTCGAATCTCGGGTTGAATCGGATCGAATCTTCCAAGTTCATAATAACACCTCCGACTTCCTTGGCCTCCCTGATTACTTTGTTTAAAAATTCGTTGAATTTTTGAAACATTTCAAAGGCTTCCGCAATGAAGATCCGAGTCTGTTTATTTTTCATCCTGCTCAGCTGTTCTCTGAATTCCTGTTTTTCTGCGGCGTGAAATTCTTCTATAGTTTCTGTGAGAACCTTGATATTCCTTCGAATGTTCTCCATATATTTCACGACCCCGTCTTTTTCGTTGGTATGCGAAAAGTCGAAACGGACGTGAGTTTCGTTTAATACGGGCAGATATTCCCGATCCATTATATTGATCCAAGTTCCAATCTGATTGACCTCGGGATCGTTCGAGTTCGGAGAAATTTTCATGATTGGATATTTTGCGAGAACCCTTCCGGCCTCATTCGGGTTCTCTTTGTATCGTTTGATCTGTTCCGCGGTCATGTCTAGATTGTCCGGAATTCCTTCGGGAGAAATATCCTTCATCTTCGTTTTGTATTTTTCCAGTTCCCTAGAAACTCGATATCGTTGTTCGTCGTTCTGAGATCCTTTTGCGATTTTTTCCAATTGGAGGATCATCTTCTGGTATTTTTGCAACTCAAGAATTTGTTCGTGACTGATTGCCATTTTGATTTTTTCTAGTTTCGCGCAAATTGAAGACTTTTGTCAAGGAGTTCTAAAGGAGAGAATCGAGTAGAATAAACTTCACTGAAAAAACTATGCATGAATAATGCTTGCAAATGCATGAGATCCCATTATCGTATAAACTCACTATGGCAAACCTGCAAGTACGCGATATCGACGATAAACTTTATGAATCGCTCAAACGTAGAGCGGAAATCGAACACCGTTCCGTCAGCCAAGAAGTTGTAATGATCATAGAAAAACACCTTCAAAGAGATCACCTTGAGATGGAATCGCAAACGATGGAATTTTTAAAATTATCCAACTCGTGGGGGGATAAACGAGAAGCAAAAGAGATCGCAAAAGATTTACGTTCTTCGCGCTCCAAAAACAATCGGGATAAAACAGTCAATGAGCTATTTGATTGATACAGATATCATCATTTATAGCTTGAAAGAACACGAAAGAGTCCGTCAAAATTTTTTAGACCGAAAGAACTTTTCCAAATCGATTTCAGTGATTACCTACGGCGAGCTGATTTATGGGGCCAAAAAATCTCAAAATAGGGAAAAGAATTTAGCGACCGTTTATCGAATCGGAGAATTATTCCCAATCATCGAACTGACTCGAGGTATCGTCGAAACATTCGGAGAATTGAAAGCGACTCTACAGAAAAAAGGAACCGCTATCGAAGATTTTGATCTTTTAATCGGATCAATCGCATTGTATCTCAACTACACGTTGGTAAGTAACAACGAAAAACACTTTCATAAAATTCCGGATCTAAAAATCGAAAACTGGACAAAGTGATTCGAGACCAAAAAGCGGAAGTCATCACATGGAATTTTTCAACAACTCTAATGTACTTTGTGGAATAAGTATTTCGTATATTCGGTATAAAAGTATTTTTCATAAACCGTCTTCTTAGAGGCGATAGGAATGGCCTCGGGGTCCGCATTCTCTTCGCTTTCCAATCGATTCCATTGATATAAGTTTTTTAAATGTTTAAGAACTTCCTCTTTTCGAGCCCTCTTTGAATCAAACGTAAGTTTGCGTTCCATCGTTTATAAAAATAACTCATGGCAGGATCATAATAACCAAAATCCTTTGTATGATTTTTTTCATCGTATATAAACCGGATTTCTTTTTTATTACAAACCCCTACATAATTGAATGTCATGAATTTTGAGACGAATCCCTGTTTTAAAGGCGGAATTGCGAGCGCTCTATTATATGGTTCTTGAGTAAGAACTTGTCTCAAAACCTAACATTCGGCTTTCTAAAGTTCATATCTCATTACATTTCTTCCGGTTCCGGCCCTTTTTACAAACATAAATCCTGCTTTCTCAAACATTGTCGTAAAACCCGTAAATCTATAACTGGGAGATTTTTTTCAACCGGATACGCTTCCAAGTCGTTCCGGTTGTTTTTATCCGCGAGCTTTATGATCACGTTCTTATTTTTATCATAAGCTTTAGGATAAACGTTCAGGACGATTTCTTATAACGTTCCAAAACCAAACGGAGATAGTCGGCATCGGGAAACTTCATCAAAAGGCTTTCTAAAAGTCCGATTCCTTCGCTGGTTCTGCCGATTTCGACAAGAGCCGAACCTTGAAGATAAAGCATCTCCGGAGAAAATCGGAAACGACCGCAATGTTCAAGAGATTTCAAAAACTCCTCGAAGTCCTTTTTGAAAAAATAAAGAACCGCCTTGGCCCTTTTCGTCAAATAGGAATCCGGAAGACTTTTCTCCACGCCTCCGATTTCTTTTTGAACGTTGGAGGATTCGGTGGAATTCAAAAGAATTAAAAGTTCGAATGGACTCAAAGTATAAACGAGACGATTTTGCTTTAAAATCGCATAACGTTTCTCTAAGGATTCGTCTTGACCTTCTAAAATCTTATCCTGTAAAGAGCCCAATAAAACCGATCTGCCGTTCTTTCTTTTTTCTCCCTCGAGCCAGGCTTTTCTATATTCCAGAGGATAAATCCTCTTCAAAACGAAATAGTTCTCCAAATAACCGTGACGGGAAGAATAAGCTTTGAAAAAGGATTCTTTTTCTTCGGAACGAAACGTTTCGATCAGAGTAAGGATTCTTCTCTCAATCGGAAATACGGTTCTAAAACCGACGGTCTCGTGCTTGAAAAGGAGCCACGCAAGCCCTAACAAACCAGGCTCCTCGCCTGTAACGACAAGATCGTAGATCATTTCCCTATCCTCAAGCCGGAGGCCCCCAAATTTCCAAAGGGCCCCATATTTCTGAAAACGGGAAGTCCCCTTGTCTTTTAAAGAAGTTGAATATTCAATTTTTCCCATAAGCGCTAAACACTGTTTCGCTTCCACGATAAACGGAAGATCCTCGTCATAGACACCGATTAATTCCTGATATTCGTCCAATTTTTGTTCGTGCAATAGAAAGGATTCTAAAATCTGAAAGACCTCGGGATCGGCCTGGTGTTCTTCAAGCGTCTTATCCAAAAGTTCTTCGAAAAAAATCTTGAGAAGATTTTTCTCTCTCTCGGAAAGACCTTCCTCTTCGAAAGGAGAGCTAACGTCGGATTGAAAGCGAAACTCGCCGAGTAGATCGATTCTCAGATTGTAGAAAGGAGAATGGATCTTGTTTAAGGCTCCGGAAAAATATTCTAAAATTTTGGATTTGAGTCTGATAATTTCTGAATTACGGGAAATCGGGCCCTTTGGTTTTTTTTTCTTGATGAGAAATTGCTCCGAATAAGAAGACAATGTGATTTCCGGCCAGAGATGATCCGTTTTTTCTTTTTCCAGGATTTGCATGGGAATTTCCTTTTTGCGATTGAATCCTTAGGCCGAAAAGGTAAGTAAAGAATACGAATGAAAAAATTCGCCCTAACCAGCCTACTCTTATTCATTTTCGGCAACCTTTACGCAAACGATGATCTCAAATATCTGATCAAATCTTACAGTCTTCAAAAAATCCATCGTATTTTTCGGGAAAGACACCCGGGAACAGAATCCGAAGCCTACGCGTTAGTCCGATACCACGAAGAACATCCAAATGGAAACCGGGATAAAAAATTCGCTTATCTGGTTTCTCTTCTTAAAGGAAAAATTGTGCTCACACCCGGAAGACAAGACCTTTTGGAAATTCTCCATTCCCCACTGCCATCGAATTCGGTTATTACAAAACTATCTCTCTGGAAACTCTATGAGGAAATTTCGCACAGAAAAATTTTGGGAAGGGAAGAATTAATCGGTCTTTTAAAAAAATTTCCCAGAGAAAACGATCCGCTCAGTCAAAACGCGATCTCCGAAATTTTCAGAATTTATTACGAAGCCGGAATGATCCGGGAATGTTTGGAATTCGTCAAAAGTTTTTCCGACCGGGAACAGTCGGAAATTTTTTCCCCGATGATCTTATATCGTTATGCGAAATCTCTTTATAAATCCGGGGATATCGAAAAAGCCGAGACTATTTTCTATTCGATCCTGGAAGACTCTTCCGTTTTTTCTTCCGTAAAAAAATTCATCCAGGTAGATCTTCAAATTTGGAAAGGAAACTCCTTTTATACTTCCTTGACTCCCGAACGCGCGGCCTTGCTTCTTCCTCATTTGGATTCTTCCGAAAGGAAACACCTGGTCTTATCGAAAGATCTCAAAAGAGTTTCCTTTTCCAAAGGAGAAGCGTTTCGTAACACCGCAAGAGTCCTCGTAACCCTTGAACCGGAAGCTCTCCCGAGCTTCTTTAAAAGAAATGCGAACCTCGCCAGGTCCAATCCGGATTTTACGGCCGCGATATCGAGAGAACTCACAAACCAGAATCTTTCCGATAAGGCCTTGAATTTGTTAAACGACGTGAGTCCGGAAAAAAACGAAGAGGTTCTTTACGGTTACGCGAGAGCTTATAAAAAACAGGGAAACAAGAATTTATATTTCAGAAATCTGATAGACTCTCTCGAAAAAAGCCCTACGAATTTAATTCGACAAGACGAACTCATCGATCTTCTGACCGGAGGTCACAAACACTTTTTGGGAGACGCTTATTGGAAGGATGCTCTCCGTAAGATTCCGGATCTTCCCGTCAAAGGAAGGCTCGTCTATTGGTATCTCCGTTTTCTAAAACAAAACGGAAGAACCGAAGAATTAAATTCCTGGCTTAAGTCTTATTACAGACATATCCCGGGTTCGTATTACACTCGAGTGATTCGAGAGGAATTCCAGGAGGAAATTTCCTCTTTCCCGCTTCCTTCCAATCCGACTTGGAACAAGGACAGCCTCTTCGAGTATCTTTCTTTAACCGCGGGAATTCCGGAACTTTCCGAAAAAATCTTGGGCAAGGATTTGGACTTTGCCACTCAAGCCGCGGCGTTTAAATTGAACGTGAGAATCGACGGCGCTCATTCTAAAATTAGAGAGAACGCCACTCTGCGATCGGCTAAGGAATATTTGGAAGTCGGAGAGATGGCGTATGCGCTTTCCTTAGTTCAAAGGTACAAAGTCCAACAAGGAATCGGAGAAAACGAAAAGGAAGAAATTCTCGCAGCGTTAGGGGAACAAACCGGAACTCCTTACCTGACCGTCTTCTACACAAGATCCCTGATGAAAAAAGAAAAACTCAGCGACGATGTCATCCTTCTTCCATCCAAACTTGCCGCAAGAATTTACCCGAGACCGCATAGAGGACTTGTGGCTTCCGTTTCCCAAAACGTCGGAATCGAAGAGGATATCGTCTACGCGATCATGCGTCAGGAATCTTTTTTTAAGGAAAATGCGACTTCGATTTCGAATGCGCGAGGATTGATGCAGATCATGGGTCCAACAGGAAAAGAAATCGCCAAAAGAATGAATCTAGATTCCTATTCTCTTTTTGATCCGGAAGTTTCTATCGAAATGGGCGCTCGATTTTTACGTTATCTTGTCGCTTCGAACGGAAACAGTCTTCAATGGGCTTCGATCGCTTATAACGGCGGGCCCGGAAATCTTCGTAAATGGAAACGAAATCATTATCGCGGGGACTTCAATCATTTCTTGGAAGAACTCCCGGTTAAGGAACCCAGAGATTACTGCAGAATTGTTAGCTCGAACTACTATAACTATCAGAATTTACGAAGATATAAGAACCTCTAACGGTAAGATCCTGAAGAATTTATATCCGTCGGTTTCAAATAACATAGGCAAATTCCGATTTTATATTCTATCAAATTCTTCGTATGGAAAATCTATTCATTTGTATAGTATAAAGGAATTCTAAAATGAAAATAAAATCTTCAGTCAAGTTCTTGAGTCATTTTGATTTTTTAGATTGTCTATCTAACGGAAGGAATAGGATAGGAATCTGAAACGATTTAGAACGCAATTTTTGAACGATTGATAACTTGGTAAAAACAACGAACAATTCTTAGGAGAAAGACATGGCAGAGGTAGCAATTCTGAAAATCGACGGGAAGGAATACGAACTCCCGATCATCGTAGGTACCGAAAACGAAAAAGCAATCGATATTTCAAAACTTCGTCAACAGACAGGCTATGTAACCCTGGACAACGGATACCTAAACACGGGAGCCTGTACTAGCGCGGTGACTTTTCTCGACGGAGAACTCGGCATATTAAGATACAGAGGAATTCCAATCGAACAACTTGCGGAAAGTTCCACATTTACCGAAGTCGCCTATTTGCTGATTTACGGAAAACTTCCATCGGACACGGAACTAAAAACGTGGAACGACGAACTTACGATACACACTCTCATTCACGAGGATCTCAAACGCCTCTACAACGGATTCCCGAAAGACGGCCATCCGATGGCGATCATGTCCTCTATGATCGGCTCTCTTTCCACTTACTATCAGGATTCCTACGATCCCGAAAACGCGGAACACAGACATATCTCCATGATCCGTCTTCTCGCAAAATTCCCGACGATCGCCGCATTCGCGTATAAAAAATCTATCGGGCAGCCTACAATCCATCCTCTGAACAGTCTCGACTATTGTGCGAACTTTATGAACATGATGTTCTCCGTTCCCAGCGAAGACTACAAAATCGATCCTGAAATCGTAAAGGCGCTCAACTTATTATTGATCCTTCACGCCGATCACGAACAAAACTGTTCCACTTCCACGGTTCGCCTTGTAGGTTCTTCTCTCGCGAATCTTTACGGCGCAATTTCGGCCGGAATCTGCGCTCTTTGGGGGCCAAGACACGGCGGAGCAAACCAAGAAGTGTTGGAAATGCTCCAAGAGATTCAAGCAAGCGGCTTGCCGGTCAAAAAAATCGTGGAAAAAGCAAAGGATAAGAACGATTCTTTCCGTCTTTCCGGATTCGGTCACAGGGTTTATAAGAATTTTGACCCAAGGGCAAAGATCATCAAAAAGGCTTGTGATTCTGTACTGAAAAGACTCGGGGTTCAAGATTCTTTATTAGATATCGCTAAAGAACTCGAAGAAACCGCCCTTCACGATCCTTACTTCGTAGAAAGAAAGCTCTATCCAAACGTAGACTTCTATTCCGGAATCATCTATCGCGCACTTGGAATCCCCGTGAACATGTTCACTGTGATGTTCGCTATGGGCCGTCTTCCCGGTTGGATCGCTCAGTGGAAGGAAATGATCGAATCTACCGATATGAAAATCGGTCGCCCAAGACAGATCTACACAGGCGCCGTCGAAACTTCCTACAAAGAGGCCAAGAAAAAAGCCTGAACCTTCCTATGGCAAACTTCCGGTTTCGCAAATACCAGCTGAACCGGAAGAGCGAACTTTCCGTCCGACGTAAACATCCCTGGATCTTCAGCGGAAATCTTTCTTCGGTAACTTCCCCCTTTGTCAACGGACAGTGGTTGAGCCTTTTCTCCACGGAAAATTTTCCGATAGGGACCGGAATTTATTCGGACATTGGTCTCGTGGCAATTCGGGTGATACAATTTTCGCCCTCTTTTTCCAAAGAAAAAATTCGAGAAAGTTTAATCTGCGCCTTACAAAAAAGAAACGAACTCAGAAAGACCACTAACGCATATAGGATTTTACACGGAGAGAACGACTTCTTTCCGGGAGTTACGATCGATCGATTAAACTCAACCTGGGTCGTTCGTATTTATTCGTCCTCCTTGCTCGCGTATGGACGATGGCTCGTTTGGAATCTCTACGATATATGCAAAAATTATAAATTAGGAGAACCGCAACCGAAACGGATTTTATTCGATCCCGCCGAAAAGATCGGAGACGACAAATTGATTTTTCGAAAACACAATTCCAAAGACACGCCGACAACTTCCCTCTTTTCCGAAATATCCAATTTTCCCCTAAGCCTCGCCCCTTCTACGCCGAATCTCAAAGCCGAAGAGAATAATATATTATTAAAATCGAATTTATACAATACGACCAAACGGATCGAAGAGAGGCTTTGGAGGGGAAAGTGCGAACCGATCAAGATAAAAACCGGATCGACAAAAGACAGCCAGAAATCCGTTAAACGAAAAGATAACTCTGAAAAAGAGCCGCTTCGAATCCGAGAAACGATTCAACTTTACGGCATCCGATTTCCGGTTGAACTTCCGGGACAAAAGGGAGGCATCTTTTTAGACCTTAGAAACCTACGCAGATTTCTCCTCGAAAAAAAAGAACTCAGCAAAGATAAAAACTGCCTTCATCTTTTTTCCCATACGGGGCTCACTTCGATTTGTATGGAAGTCGCGGGGGCGAATTCCGTTCTCTCCGCGGACGGCTCAAAACAGGCTTTGGATTCTTTTCAAAGAGTTTTGAGTTTAAGGAAAAAACGCGAGAATGACTGCAAACATAAGTTCGTTCAGAAAAATCTTTTCCAGGAATTGGAAGACATTCTCAAGGACAAAACATTCGGGCTGATCGTAATCGATCCTCCCAATCTCACACCGGACGCGAAGTCGAAACAAAACGCATTCAGATCCTATTCTTATCTGTTCGGAAGTTGCCTTGCGTCTTTGGAAGAATCGGGAACGATCATTCTTTGTTCTTGTTCCGGAAGAATCCGGTCGGAAGAATTAGAATCGCTCGCTCAGAATATTCTAAAAACAAAAGGTTGGACATTTGAACGTTTTACGAGTTTAAAACCGGAAGCGGATCATCCGATAAGAAAGAATTTTCCGGAAGGAAATTATTTTAAGGTGCATATCTATGAAAACTGCAAAAAAAATTGAACCTCAGCGATCGAAAGAGAATTCACTAAAAAAAAACTCGCAAAATCAAGACGCGATCATCGTAGCAGGTTCTTATAAACTACTCGATTCCGGGGACTTTCGAAAACTCGAACAAATCGGTCCTTATACGATCATTCGCCCTTCTCCCGTTTCCGCCTGGCCCCCAACAAAGCCGAATTTATGGAAAACCACCGACGGAGAATACGTCCGTTCGGACAAGGGCGGCGGCGCCTGGAATTGGCGCAAAAAAGTAGACGATGAATTTTATATTCGAATTTTAGAATATTCTATTAAAATTAAGTTTACTCCCTTTGGACATCTCGGAATCTTCGCCGAGCAGTTGGAAAACTGGAAGAAAATCCAACAGCTTTCCTCCGGACTAAAAAAGGAAGAGGAAGTTTTAAACCTGTTCGCGTATTCCGGAATTTCCACCTTGGCAGTGTTAGACGGAGGCGCCTCGGCGTGTCATCTGGATTCTTCCAAAGGAATGGTGGACTGGGCGCGGGACAACGCAAACGCTTCCGGTCTCGCGGACAAAAAGGTCCGTTGGATGGTGGAAGACGTTTTGAAGTTTTTAAAACGGGAAATCAAAAGAGGCAAAGATTATCGCGGTTTTATTTTGGATCCTCCCACATTCGGGAGAGGAGCGAGCGGGGAAGTTTTTAAGATCGAAAAAGATCTTCCCGAACTCATGGACCTTCTTATGCAGCTCTGCGGAAACAAACCGGACTTTATCGTTCTCACCTGTCACTCCACAGGCTTTAGTTCATTGGCTCTTCAGAGAATTTTAGAGGGAAGAATTCGCAACAAAGGCCGTTTTTATCTCGGGGAACTTTCCATCCCGGAAGAAAACGGAAGACTTTACCCCGCCGGCTCGAATTGTATTTATGTATCGGAGAGACTTTCGCTTTGAACGGGGAAAGGGATATTTCATTTTTAGAGATCACCAGTTTTTCGAACGAAAAACTGAAACATATTTCTAATCTCAAAGAAAAAAAACACAGGGAAACTTCGGGACTTTTTTTTATAGAAGGGTATCGTGAAATTCTCAGAGCACAAAAATCGGGCAAGATTCGGTTTCAAAACGTACTCTATTCTCCCGAATGCTTTTTAGGCGAAAACGAATTTTCCCTCATTCGTTCCGTCGGAGCCAAAAACATCAAGGTCCCTAAAAAAGTTTTCGAAAAAATTTCCTATAGAGATAGGCCGGACGGGCTTATCGCAACCGCGCATTTTTTTCCGATAGGACTGGATTTTTTTGAGAAAGAACCAAACGCATTCAAAAAATTGAAACCGATTTTGGTGATCGAAGGCGTGGAAAAACCGGGAAACCTCGGGACGATCCTTCGAACCGCGGAAGGCGCGGGGTTCCATACGGTAATCGTCGCCGATCCGAGACTGGATCTGTTCAATCCGAACGTTATCCGCGCTTCCACCGGAGCCTTGTTCACTCTGGATGTTTATCTCGGAGAAATCGAAACGATCTACGAGATTTTGAAAAAAAATCATTATAGAACATTAGCCGTAACACCGGAGGCAAAAAAATTTTACTTTGACGCGGACCTCAAAGGAAAAATCGCTCTCGTCTTTGGATCGGAACAATACGGACTTTCTTCTTACGCAAGAAGTTATTCCGACGAATATCTCTCTCTTCCGATGTTCGGGGAAACGGATTCTCTCAATCTCGCGATGTCCGCGGGAATCTTAATGTACGAAGTTATTCGACAGGGTTCCCAAACGTGAAAATCACGTATTACGTAAGTGGTCACGGATTCGGCCATATCAGCCGATCCATGGAAATCATCCTCCATCTACTCCGTAGTTTTCCCGATTTGGAAATCGATCTCGTAACCGTTCGGGAAAATTTTTTAAACACACTTTCTCTTTCGGAAGTGGATTCCAAGAATATGGAACGCCTACAAATCCGCAAAAAAATCGTGGACGTGGGAATGGTTCAGAAAGATTCTCTTTCCATCGATATTCGCGCTACTGAAGAAAAGCTCAAGGAATTCGATTTAAAAAAACAGTATATTCAAATTTCTGAAATTGAATCCTGTCTTGACTTCGAGGCCGAACTCATCATCTCGGATTCTGCTTCTCTTCCCTTTATGGTGGCGGATAAGATCAAAATCCCTTCCTTGTTCGTGGGAAATTTCACTTGGGATTTTATCTACGCGGGTTACGCGAAAGAATCTCCCATTTTTGAACGAATTGCAAAAAAACTCTACGAGGAATACTATCACGCTACCTTCGGACTTCTCCTTCCCTTCGCCTGTCCGGCGCCCTCCTTGCCGGAACAAAAACAAATCGGACTCGTAGGAAGAAAACCTCATTTGAATAAAAAAGCCGCAAAAGAACTTTTCCAACTTCCCGAAGATAAAATTCATCTTCTGTTTTCGTTCGGAGCGTACGGAGTGGAAACTTCCAGATTTCATTGGGAACAATTCGATCCGGAAAAATATACAATCGTTCTTTCGGGAACCGATTTCGATTTAACACAAATTCCCGAAAAGCAAAAAGGCAGTATTGTTCAATTTTCCGGAATTCACTACCCGGATCTTCTAACCGCTTGCGATTACGTGATTACGAAACCCGGTTACGGAATTTTAAGCGAAGCGGTTTACGCAAACACTCCGGTTCTTTACACGGATCGTGGAAATTTTCCGGAAGTTCCGTATTTGCACAAATCCTTACAAGAAGAAATTCCTTCCGCGTTTATCTCGAACGAAGATTTGTTTTCGTTTCGATTCGAAAAATCGATCGCGGAGATCAAACACTGGAACGGGAAACATTCCGCTTTATTTGAACGAGACGGAAGAGAGGATGTAAAACACGCAGTCGCGGTTTTTTTGAAGTTGATTTAGAAAAAGAACGAATATTAGAGTTGTTAAAAAATTCCACAGTTCCGTTTAACAAAACTGCTTCGATCGACCGTTTTCATAAAACAGAAACAGACGGAGAATTAATTTTTCAAAAACTTATAGTAACGTGAGTTCGGTGTAAAATATCCACGATTCATTTTTCTGTAAAAAGTTGGAATTTGAACTTTGTAAATTTATTCTTAAAATGTGGGAGCTACGACAAATCATGATTTTACGAACAAATTCTAAAAGTAGGAGCTCCTACTTTTAGAAAATTCTTTCCCATTTTCTTATACTGGAACCCACGCTCTTAGAATCGCCGGAGTTATTTAAACGAAAATATTGAAAATCGAAATTTCCAATCAAACTTTAATGCCAAGTATATTACACCGATACGTGACCGATAGATCCAAAAAACGCAAATGAATTTCGCTAACGAACCAACTTTAAGAAACTCGTTTGACAAAACTCATTTAACATTAAATTTTTTTAATGTTATATACGCAGACTAAAAGGACATATGGCTTGAGGAAGCCCCTGTAGAAAGCATATGCCCATTGTCAAGCAAAACCGCCAATTTATCATTCTCAACGCGCGACCAGACGATACGATCTGTGAAAGGCAGTTCACATGTAAATTTAACGGTCGTGTCGTTTGTCAGATCGATTTTGCTGAAATAGTGTTTCTTTCCCTTATCTTTGATTTGAGCTTTCTCGTGCGTAACATAGACGACGCTATCCATCGACGTAAAGCCTGATATTAGCGTTCTCTTAAGCGCACCATGGCCGATTGGCTTTACATTTTTATTCGAAATATCAAAAAGGCTGATACCAGCCGTCCCGTAATAGCTGCCTAACTCAAGTACCGCTATCCAATTGTTAGCCAACAGCATCGGAAACCCGTAATTAAAGAAGTTCGGTATTCTTTCCTCGGCCAGGATTTTTGGGGTTTTCGGATTCGATATATCCATTACTATAACGCCTTGCTTGCAAACCCAGTAAATCAAATCGTTTACGACGAGCGGATATCTTCCATACCTATCTTCACTGTTGACCCTTGGGAGAGAGATTACCGGATCAGGAACTCCTGACAGATAAAAATGCGTATTAAATTTATCATCCGTCGCCATATGATAAACCATACCTTTCGCGAAACAGCTCATGCTAATCAGTAGTTCTTCAGAATATTTGGTTATGTTGTCCCAAAGGATTTGGATGGGGTTATGGATATCTTGAAAGGATAAGACCAAACAGTTATCTTTTGACTTCGTCCCCCCGACCAAAAGAAAGTGATCACCTATAAATTGAAATTGAATGATTTGTTGGTCTTCAAAGCCAATCTGGAATGGTAAAGTTACCTCCGATACTTTTGATAGTTTAAATGTTGGTTCAATTTTCCATATCTTCAAAACGTTCTCTTGTTGCATGGTAAATAAATATCCCTTGTAATCTTTAGCGAAATGGATTGACTTACGTTTTCCTTTTGAATCTAGGATATTGATAATCGTCTCGAAGCTTGCGGTTGAAAAATTTTCCATAGCTTAATACCTGAAAGTTATATGGAAAAGACAGCATTTTTTTAAAATATAGCACCTTAAGTCCAACTTCCGATCACTGAGAATTCTGTTATAGTCGATTCACACGTCGAAGGCCAACGAAGTACAAGAGCGCAACTATTTCAGACAACAACCTAAGCTTTCCGACGTTGCATCTCCAAGCGTTACGCGCGAAAGAATTGGCGCAAGATTTGAATGAGGCTTGAGCGAACGTCTTGCAAGTCAAAGCAATGTGCGAAAGCCAAGTGAGAATTGCAGTAGCAATCCCGAAGAGTTGAGAGAAGCCGCAGTTAGGCGTTCGTGCCGTAGTGCATTTCTTCTCACGTATGTTTTCTATAGTGAAGAGCAATGGCGCCAGATTGAAAAGTTTCCGAACCAAGAAAGCCCAACCGAAGACTTTCCCGCGGCCTCACGGTATCGAATAACCGCGGACCTTTTCCAGCAACAACCGGATGAACCACGAAACGATACTCGTCGATCAAATCGCGTTCCGAAAGCTGGGACGCAACGCTCAAACTGCCCGCGAAAATGTCCTTTCCGGGCTGCTGCTTCAACGCAAGCGCCTCTTCTACAATGTTCCCCCGCACAAGTTTCGTATTCGTTTCCTCAACTTGTTTCAATGTGGTGGAGAATAAGACCTTATCGATCGAGTTAAATACTCGAGCAAACTCATTGCCGACTTCCGACATCGATCGGTCTCTTGCGACTTCAGGCCAAAAAGGTATCATAAGTTGATATGTGATTCGACCATAAAGAATGAGACTTGCAGTACGCAAAAGATCGGTGAAATACTTGTGCAACTCCTCGTCGGCGATCATGTCCGTGTGGCTGCAAAACCCGTCGGTAGTTATATTGATCGCAAAGACAATTTTTCTCATAGATCTACTTATACGATGTTTACTGAAAAGTTCAAGCACCAATTAATCGACTTTTTAATAATCAAATACAACAACGGGGCATGACTCCTAACGAAAGAGTTCCTCGACGTTTACGGTTCTGGAACTCTTGTGCACAGAAGAATTGGCGCAAGATTTGAGTAGCGAACGTCTTGCAAGTTGAAACGCCAAAGCAAATGTGCGAAGCCGGAGTGAGAATCGTGTTAGCAATCTCGAAGCGCCGCAAGAAGCCGCAGTTAAACGAAGGTGGCGTTTAAAAAATTAGGCTAAAATTAGATTAAGGAATCGTGCAATTCTATTTCTTTTTGTAAAATCGTATTAATAATGGTCTAAGATCTTTTTTCTTTTTGAGGGCTATTTTTTTATAATACTCTTCCAATTGAAGATCGAGATATACAGGAAGATGCAAATCTTTTAAGTCTCGTGAATAAATACCACGCTTCCCTTTTGAAAAATCATATTCTTCTCTCATATCTTCAAATATCAGTTGAATAGTATCGAGCTTTTTCTGAATTCGAAGCTGGCCTCGCTTGATATAACCCTTCGAACTCACGTTATATACCTTACTACATTGAGTTTTAAAAAGAAACCTTCACATCGGGGCGTAATTTTTTAAACTGTTCCAAATTCTCTTTCGGAAGCTTCCCCGGAATTTGCAGTTCTTTCAGTTTCTTCAAACCGGTTAAGGGAAGAATATCCTTGATCGGATTTTGATCTATCCAAAGCGTTTCTATTTCCAAAAGCAATGCAAGAGGAGAGATGTCGGAAATTTTATTTGCGTTGAGATACAGTGTTTCTAAGTTTCGACACTGGGAAAGCGGAGACAGATCTTGGATCGAGTTATTCGATCCGAAAAGAACTTTTAAATTTGGAAGTTTTGACAAAGGATCTAGATTCGATACGCCTTGACTCGCCACATGCAACAGGACCAACCCGGGTGCTCGTTCGATTCCGTCCAAAGAAGAAAGTTTAGGAGCTTTCTTTTCTTCACCGGGAAATAGTTTCAAGTTATCGAGAGACGACATTTTGTCTAATGGAACTTCTATCAAAGAAGTCAATCCTGTGAACCGTACTTGGGTTGCTTGACTCCATGTTTCATCCGAAGGCGGAGTCGACAGAATCCCATCGTTCGGAAGATAATATAAATTTCTAGGTTGAGTCGAAGAATGTTTTCCATTTTCAATCCAGGTTAGATATTTCCACCATTCTTTCTTTTCTTGTTCAATGAGGGGTGTTTCAACAATCGGTATAGGGATGTCTAACTCTAAACGTTCTACAAGATTCTTGAGAAAAAAAGCGCCTACATTGTAAGGTACACCTTCTTCTTCTATCTCCATATCTTCGTGAGAACAAAAATGTATGGTGGGTTCGCCGAAACCGTTTTTGTTCTCAGGATGATAAAGCCACCAGTTGGAATAATCTGTTAATGCAACTTGGATTTGTGAAGGTTTCTTTACCAAGTTCAGCCATTCGGAATCCACATATTCAAGTTGCTCCGCCTCAAATCCGCCGTCGTTTCCCAGAAATAACCAAGCTTTATTCAAATAAAGATTCGAATGCTTTTTCATTATATTCTGAAAACTACGAGGATATGTTTTATATTGGGAGCCCAAAAAGGGAGGAGACGCGATCAATTCATCGTCATCTTTGCGAAATCGAACGACCAAGCTCTTTTTTGTTTCATCCGCATCTTGGATTTCTACTTGCTCCGCATGTTGCATCAACGATTGAAGGACTAGGTCAAAACCGGGCATATCCGCCAAACAAGAAAAATGTTCGGCGAGTACGGATGGCAAACGATCACTGCCGTTTTCGTTCACAAGTTTGTTCCATTCGAGCAGATAACTTTCTTCGGCTTCACTTTTTTGAGACGACTTGTCTTGATCCGTTTTGACGCCTTGTTTTTCCACATAACCCTTCTTGAGCTTTTCGTTTAAGAGTTTCTTCGCCTCTTTCAGACAAGTAGCTTCGTCCTTAAATTCCTTCGTTTGTGTTTGCCCCGGCGTTCCCGTTTTGCCGTAAGTCACCGTAAACAAATCTCCGTTCACTTCAATGTTCCAGAATTTATCCGAAGTTTCGTCTTTGTAGGTTAGATAGTGTTGCATAAAAATTTACAATTTTTTAATGCGACTTAGTTTTGTCAGTCTTTTTCGATACGAGAAAATCAGAGTCTGTCCCAAAACGTAGGAACAATTGCAGTGATCCGCGGACATTCTGATAAGATCGAATGGTTTTGGGACACGCTCTTAATTCTCGCAATAGAGTTTTGAAAAATTTCAGATTCATAAAACTGCTTCAATCCTCCGTTTCAATGGAACAAGAAGCAAACGAAGAATTAATTTTTCAACAACTCTAATGAATATTAGAATCGCCGAAGTTATCAGAAACAAAAACATTGAAAAAAGCTACAATGAAAAGCCGTAATGCCAAATCCTAAAATATTTCCTTCGGAAAATATTTTTTTACATCCTTATCATCATAACCGGCGTATCCGCATTCTCCCGCTCTCGGAGAATTTACAAGAGGCAAAAGTAGTTCCTCTCCTTCCTCCTTGACACATTCATGATCGTTAATACAAGATTTGCATAAAAGACCCGATTCGTTATGGATACAAAAAGGACAAATCATCTCCGCTTTATTGCCGCAGTTAGAACATTTAAAATCAATGTCCTTATTTCTAAATATTATTTTAATATCCTTTTCGTCTTCGTCTTCGATTTCATCGATTAACGATAAAGACAGTTCCGTGGATGATCCGAAATCATATTCGTAATCCACTTTCAAACCTTCTTCAAAAACTTGTCCGATTTTATTTTCCATTTCAATATCACCGAATCTATCAGAAAAGGCGCTTAAATGACCGCAACAGTCGACCCATATATTTTTTATGAATGAATCTATTTTTTTCAAGGAAGTGTCGGCTTTTGCCTTAATTACAAGCCAATACTCGGGATTGTATTTTCCCTCAATCAGCAAAAGCATATGATGAGAGGTTTTGCTTTTCTTCGATTTATTTTTACCGTCGCATTTTGAAATATGCGCTTTTATGGATTTGGAATTTTTCGGTATTTCTTCCTTGCAATACGCGCATGTTCCATTGGTTTTCATTTTTCTCATAAACACTTCATTCCTTTTTAAGAAATTTTTCGACAACTCGTTTTTTGTAAGAAAAAAATTCAATTCTCCCAATAGTGTTTTGAAAAATTCCATAGTTCAGATTCACAGAACTGTTTCAATCGTCCGTTGCAATAAAACAGAAACAAACGGAATTCATTTTTCGATCACTTTACTGATCCCTATAAAATAGAGTACCGTTAATTTGAGCACAAATCCCATGTTTAGACGCAGAACTTTAGATACTCTATTATGTAGAGATCAGTAGAATGGAATAAATAGAAAACTCAATTTGATTGTCTCGAACTTCAAGGTGAAAATTAATGTGAATATTAGAATTGCGGGAAAAGATATTCAGTTATTAAAAACGAAGGCATTGAAATTCCCTATCAGACTTTAGTTTCAAGCATATTGCATCAATACGTGGCCGGTAAATTAAAAGAACATTAAAAACCGACTCCACACTTTGTCTAACGAATTCGACTTAAAAAACACCTTAAATACTAAGACATCAGTTTACGATTTGTGAACATCTTCATAAAATAACATATCCGCTAATCTTTCTTCTTTTTCAGGATCAAATCCGCAACTATAGTCAAATGTTTTAGGATTTTCGTATGTTCCGAAAATCATATCCCACCAAACGATATCGCCGTAATTATTTTTATGGCGATTGTATTGATGATGAATACGATGCATCTCAGGTCTTTGAAAGAAGTATCCAATCCACCTCGGAGTTGTAATATTAGTATGATAAAAAAATTCACCGATTGCAGTACAAAACGTATAAACTGCGCCGGCTTCAACGCTAAGGCCTAAAATTGTATAAACTAAAAGACTTCCTATGATTGAATTTACAATCATTTCAAACGGATGTTTGTAAAAAGAAGTAATTACTTCGATTCGTTGGGGACTGTGATGAATTTGATGGAAGCCTAACCAAAGAAAATCAACCGTATGTCTCCATCGGTGCCACCAATAAAATAGAAAGGTTGCTATAAAGTAAGCAAAAATTCCGCCGCCGATATTTCCCAGAATGTCCGAAGTATGGAAAAGACTGAATTGAGAAAGCCATTTTTCCCAAGTGAAACCGGCTATTAACACTACGACTAATTGAACAAGATTAACTAAAACTACTCGTATCGACCATGTTTTTACTTTCGGAAGCGACCAACCGGGAATGAGTTTCTCTATTAGGAAACAAAAACCCGCAATAATGAAAATATAAACCAACATTCGTATTTTTCTACCTTAGAACTTCCATAACCAACCCCACAAATACTTGGATCCGAAAATAAATCTGTCGGAATTCCGACAAATCCTCTGTGAAACTTACGCCCCACACCATATTATACCAAAAGCCTTCTTAATTTGTGGGGTTGGTTATGGAGAACTTCTTAAAGAAATGCTCATTCAATTCTTCTAATATTTACTTTGGAACCACTTTTACGAAATATTTTTTGTTTTCTTCAAAGTCCTTTAAGATTCCTTCCGACAAATCGGAACCGGTCAGTTTGGAATGTTCGGAGATTAGATTTTTAATGACCTCGTAATCGCTGTTTTCCAAATCCACGGTCTTCACATATTCCTTGTTTAGAAGAGATTGAACATCCCATCCTTTTTGGAAAAAATACGCGCTTCCTCCGGTCATACCGGCTCCCATGTTCTTACCTACGCTTCCTAGACAAACGATGGTTCCGCTGGTCATATACTCGAGGAAGTGATCTCCCGCACCCCCGACCACAGCGTCCGCTCCCGAGTTACGAACTCCGAAACGTTCTCCCGCTCTTCCCGAACAGAATAGTTTTCCGGAAGTCGCACCGTAAAGGCAAGTGTTACCGATGATCGTATTTTCATAGGCTTTGAACTTGGATTTTCGGTGTTTTTTGATCACGATCACACCTCCGCAGAGTCCCTTACCTACGTAATCGTTCGCATCTCCGTGTAAGGTGATCTGAACTCCTTTGACGAGCCAAGCTCCTAAAGATTGTCCTGCGGTTCCTTCTAAGATAATTTCCAACTTTCCAGGCAAACCTTTGGAACCGTATTTTCTAGCGATCAAACCGGAGATTTTCGCTCCCACGGTTCTGTTCGTGTTGCGCACCAAATAAGAAAGAGCCATGGAAGATTTTCCTTCGAGCGCTTTTTCGGCATCTTTGATGATGCGATCGTCCAATACCTCTCCGATCGGTTCTTTGCGGATCGATCTGTCTTTTTTCTGTTTTGCAGGATCGTAAAATAGAGGCAAACGAACAAGAATCGGATTGAGATCGAGAGAATCCAAACGGTCTCTTTCGTAACGTGTGATCTGTTTTAAGAGATCGGTTCTTCCGATGATCTCGTCGATGGATCTGAATCCGAGTTCGGCGAGATATTCCCTCACTTCGAGAGCGAGACAAGTGAATAAGTTTACGAGTTGATCCGGAGATCCTTTGTACTTCGCACGGAACTTAATGTCCTGAGTCGCGATCCCCGTAGGACAATTGTTCAAGTGGCATTTTCTCGCCATGATACAACCAAGCGCGACTAACGACGCGGTTCCGACTCCGTATTCTTCCGCACCGAGACAAGCCGCGATGATCACGTCTCTTCCCGAAACGATACCACCGTCCGTTCGGAGAACGACTCGATCACGCAGTCCGTTCATTACTAAAACTTGATGTGTTTCGGAAAGCCCTAGCTCCCAAGGAGAACCCGCATATTTGATCGAAGTGATCGGAGCCGCACCGGTTCCGCCCACGTGACCGGAAATGAGGATCACGTCCGCGTTCGCCTTCGCAACACCGGCGGCGATCGTTCCCACTCCCGCTTCGGACACGAGTTTTACGGAAACCTGCGCTTTATGGTTCGCCATCTTCAAATCGTAGATGAGCTGAGATAAATCCTCGATCGAATAGATATCGTGGTGAGGAGGAGGAGAAATCAAATCGATTCCCATCGGAGTGTGACGATTGGTCGCAATCTCCTCGTTATTTTTCTTACCGGGAAGCTGACCGCCTTCTCCCGGCTTTGCACCTTGTGCGATTTTAATTTCGATCTCCGTTGCGGAATTCAAATACTCGGAAGTGACACCGAACCTTCCCGAAGCGATTTGTTTGATGGAAGAATTGGCGAGGTCCCCTTTTTCGTTCACAACGTAACGGGAAGGATTTTCCCCGCCTTCTCCGGAGGAAGACTTAGCGCCTAACCGGTTCATGGCGATCGCAAGGTCGGTATGCGCTTCGATAGACAAAGCGCCGTGAGACATTCCCGGAGTTAAGAAACGTTTTTGAATTTCGGTAACGGTTTCCACTTCCTCGATCGGAATCGGTTTTTTCGCAACAAAGTCGAATAGATCTCGGATATTGATCGGATCGCTCTCTTTCAGAATTTTAGTCGCTTCTTTGAAAGCTTCGTAGTCGTTATCGACCGCCGCTTTTCTTAAGAACTTAACGACTCTCGGAGACCAACGGTGAGGTTGATCGTCCTTTTCGGAGATAAAATCTTCCGGATTGATTTCCTTATAAAACGCCTGTTCGTGATTTCTAAGAATATTCTGTTCGATTCCGCCGATTCCGATTCCTGAAATTCTGGAATACGTTCCGGGAAAATACTTGGATACGAGGGTTCTGGAAAGACCGATCGCTTCGAATACCTGACCGCCCACGTAAGAGGAAAGAATGGAGATTCCCATCTTGGACATGATTTTTAAAAGTCCGTCATCGGTTCCGTAGCGATAGTTTCCGCAAATCGTGTAAAACTCGGGACGACTTCCATCCTCGGAATCAAATTCTCCCTTTTCCCAAAGATCAAATAACGTGTCCCAGATCAAATAGCTGTTGACTCCGGAAGCTCCGTATCCGAGCAACACGGCCACATTATGAATTTCGAATGCGGAACCGGTTTCAACGAGAATCGAAACCGCGGATCGTGTTTTATTTCGGATCAAGTGGTTATGAACCGCCGCGACCGCGAGTTCCATAGGAATCGGAGCCCTTTCTTTCGAAAGCTTTTTATCGGAAAGAATCAGAATGTTCGTTCCGGATTTCGCCGCCTGCAAGGCCTGTTCGAGAAGAGCTTCCAGAGCCTTTTCGAGATAATTTCGATTCAAGTTCGTTTCCGTTTCCAGATGCGCCTCGAAGGTTGCGTCTAACGTGAGAATTTTATACGGCTTTCCTTCCATTTCCCGGATCCGTTTCAGATCCAAATTCGTGAGATACGGATGGGAAAGAACCAAACAGTTCTGGGGCTTTTCGTCCCCGAACAGATTCATCTTTTTCACAAGACGGGTGTAAAGAGAGGTCACGCCTTTTTCGCGGATGTAATCGATCGGAGGATTGGTTACCTGCGCGAATCTCTGACGGAAATAAGTATAAAGACCGATTCTGGAAAGCATCAGAATCGAAAGAGGAGTATCGTCTCCCATCGAACTGATCGCTTCTTTTGCCTGGTGTGCCTGAGGTTTGATCACCGATTTTTGTTTAAACGGAGAATACGCGAACAAGATTTGTCTTCTCTTAAGATCGTCGCCTTTGTAGGTGATCGTTTCGTTGATCGAAGAATCCAAATCCTGATTGAGATAGGATACGTTTTCTTTGGACCATTCTCTATAATCGTATTTTTTTTCGAAGAGAGAGTTGATGTCCTCGTTATAATAGAGTTTTTTCTCTTTCAAATTGATCCCGATCATCTCTCCGGGACCGAGACGTCCTTTTTTTGTTACGATTTCCTCGTCCACTTGAACGAGCCCAGCCTCGGAACCCATGACCAAAAGACCGTCTTCCGTAACCGCATAACGTGCGGGACGAAGCCCGTTTCTGTCGAGAGCGCCTCCGATCCAGTCGCCTTCCGCAAAAGCGAGCGCGGCGGGACCGTCCCAAGGCTCTATTAAAGTATTATTATATTCGTAAAAACTTTTCAACTCTTCCGACATCGTGAGGTTTTTGGACCACGCGTTCGGAACGAGCATAGCCTTCGCCTGAAGAACGTCCTTTCCGGAACGAACGATGGCCTCCATCGCGTTGTCCAAACTGGCGGAATCGCTCATGTGAGGGCGGATGATCGGATGGATTTCCTTTTGATATTCTCCCCATTTTTTGCACTCGAGTTCCTCTTCGCGCGCGAGCATCCAGATTCTGTTTCCCGCGATTGTATTAATCTCTCCGTTGTGTGCGAGAATTCTAAAAGGCTGAGCGAGAGCCCAAGAAGGGAACGTGTTGGTCGAATATCTTTGGTGAAAGATACAGTACGGGGAAACCATCTCTTCCGAGTTCAAGTCTTCGTAAAACTGGGAAACCTGATTTCCGTTGAAAAGCCCCTTGAATACGATTCTTTCCGAGGAAAGAGAACAAATATAAAGATCTCCCGCGAGAGAATGACGATCCGCGTCCCTCATCAATTTTTTCTGAATTAAGAATAATTTCGTTTCAAAGTCGTCGTTTGACATTCCTTCCGGTTTGCCGATGAGAACTTGTTCGATCTGAGGCCTGGATTGGTTCGCCTTCGGTCCGAGAACTTCCGGATTTACAGGAACGTATCTCCATGCATAAAGTTTAAAGTTGAATTCCATAAGCGCGGACTCGACGAGACTGCGGCACATGTCCTGTTTATCGATGTCTTCTCTCGGAAGAAAGATCATCCCTACTCCGATGGAATCTTCGTCCGGTCTACGATGTCCCATCTCTTCGATATAGGTTGCGAACAACTTTTTGGGAATCTGGATCATGATACCGGCTCCGTCTCCGGTAACCATATCCGCGTCCACCGCTCCTCTGTGAGTCAGGCATGCGACCGCCTTAAGCCCCATAGATACGATTCTGTGACTGTTTTCTCCCTGAAAGGAAGCGACAAATCCCACTCCGCAGTTATCATGTTCGAACGACTTCTCATAAAGTCCGTTTTCCTCCAGATACCTTTGAAGTTGTAATTGTTCTTTTAGATCATTCATCTGCAGAGATCCCTCATCATCCAATTTCCCTGGTTTCCATAAAACGTCGGGGCCGTCTATAGTTTATGGCTGAAATTTCAGCAAAATTCCCCAGCTATTGTCCAATAAATTGAGAGTTAAGTAAATTGAAAACATTCTTTTAAAAGACGGGATTGAAATAAGAATCTGTTGTGAATCAAACGGTATTCGGCTGATAAAAAATCGGACCGCTGTGGGTTTTTGTAGTATGAGTGGTCCGGATTTTTTTTCCGTGTTACTCCTGTAAAGTCCTAACCACTGCCCCCTTAAAACCCTAACATCTATCCACTAAAACGTGGGAACTCCTCATTTTCAAAAAAGACTTTCTAATTGCTGGGTCTTTTTAATTTCGTTTCCAAGTATAACACAATTTCGAACATCGTTCCAGATCTAAAAAATAAGATTCTTTTCGAAAGAATCGAAATTTGATTAAAGATTGGCAAAGAATCGACACGAACCGTTGAAAATTTTCAGTCATAAATATATCCAAAAGTTCCGCAAATACGATTATTTGTTATAGGCTAACTCAAAAATATCTTAGAATGATTGGAAATAGATAAAGCTCGGTTTTGTTAAAGTTAGAACTCCTTTTACAAAGCGTCTGTGACTCATGACTCTATTGTAACGTGAGTTCGGCATAAGAAAATGAGAAAGAATTTTCTAAAAGTAGGAGTTCCTACTTTTAGAATTTGTTCGTAAAATCGCGATTTGTTGTAGTTCCCACATTTTAAAAATAGATTTACAAAGTTCAAATTTCAACTTTTTACAGAAAAATGAATCATGGATTTCTTACGCCAAGCTCGCTTTATTTTAGAGCCTTGTAAAGTCCTAAAACCCTGACTGATCTATCTATTAAAACACCGCGCTGCTTTATAAAAATCCTATGAATTGTTGATTGCGGAAAGGATCGCAATTTCCTCTCGCTAGAAATTCCTAGTTCTTCCTTGGTTCTTTCGAATGACAAGCCACTCTAACTTTCGGTAATCATTCATCCCTACATAAAATAAAGTGTCTAAAATCTGAATCTAAACGTGGGATTTGTGCTCAAATTGGCGGTATTCCATTTTATAGGGATCGTAGCGTCATCGGATTCGAACAACTTTGAAAAAATCAAATCCGTTTTCAAAGAATGGATCCGAAACGTGCGGCTCCAAAAATGAAAAAACTCGATTAGAATTTTTGAAGAACGGGAAGAAAAAGATCGGAAAGTTTTTTTCTCTGAGTGGCATCCGGAATTCTCGCAAAAAGCTGATCCAATTTTTGACGCAAAGAGGAAGTGTTCGGATACTCTTCGAAGATTTTGAGAATATGAGGCCAAGCTTTTTTTACGAGTTCTTCCAGCCCGGCGGCCTTAGAAGAAACAAAAGCCGCTTCCAAACCGGCTCTGAGTTCGGCAAAAACGCGAGTGAGTTCCAAGACCTTCCAAAGTCTCGAATCTTTTAAACCAATTCGAGAGGAAATCGAAGAGATGATCGAATTCCAATCGATGGGTTCGTTTTTCATTTCTTTCAATACGAACGAATGAAGCTGAACGAGCGCGCTAAGCTCCGGAGAAAGAGTTATCACCCATTTTTTATAAGCGTCCGGCTGCCCTTCTTTTTGAAACTGTCGAACACGATTTATACTTTCCATATATTTGGAAAAC
>NZ_CP040840.1:880000-890000 GCF_006874765.1 Leptospira weilii | reverse complement strand
CAACAGATTATTCCGAATTTAGAAATCCGTTTACTTACGAAAGATTTTACAGCAGTGCAATTAAAATCGGAACGTTCGAAGCTGGGGAAAGCCATCCCGTTCGAGTAGAAACCGTTTTGCCCTTCGAGAATTCCAACTCATTCCTAGCGAACATCGCCGGACTTTATCAGTACGGAAAATCTCTTTCGATCGAACCGGAAAGTATCATAGTAGATTCCCCTTCCCCTCATCAGTTGAAAGAAATTTCCGAAGCCGCGGCCGCGCTTTCGATTCCCGTCGGAATCCTTCTCGAAAAGAATGTCTCCTTAAACGAAAAACTTCAGAATGAATTAAGACGATTCCCGAAAGTCGTGTTTGATCCGTTTCTTCAGTTTCAAGACGGAGAAAAAATGTTATCCTTTTTGAAAGAAAGAGAAAACGCAGGACTTTATACGGAAATCCATACGAGCGGAGCAAGGATAGAATCCCTCAAGGGTCTTCCGGAAACGTTATCCGAAATTGGAATCAAAAACGTTCTATTTTCGATCGAATCGAAAGAAATTCTTTACGATTACAGGAAGCTCGGAAGCATTCTGAGTCACTACGAGTTCCCGATTCTACTTCACGGTTCTTTCCCAAATCCGGAAGAAGCCTTGTACGATTCCGCAATCGGCATCGGAGGCCTTCTGATCGACGGTATCGGAGATCTAATCCGAATCAAAACCCCCAAGATAAAAGATATTGAGGAAATCTTCCAGCTTTCTTATGATCTCTTGCAGGGCACCAGACTTCGTTTAACAAAAACGGAATACATATCCTGTCCTTCCTGCGGAAGAACTCTCTTTAACCTTCAAGAAACAACCGCAAGGATCAAGTCCAGAACCGGACATCTCAAAGGCGTGAAAATCGCCGTGATGGGTTGCATCGTAAACGGTCCCGGCGAAATGGCGGACGCAGATTTCGGTTACGTGGGCGCAGGGCCGGGCAAAGTACATCTCTATCGTGGAAAAGAAATCGTCATGAAAAACGTTCCGAGCAAAGTTGCAGACGAAAAACTCGTGGAACTTATCAAAGAGCAAGGACTTTGGCAGGATGTTACAAACGCTTAAAGATAAAGTCGCATGCTACGCGACAAAAAATGATCTGGATATATTTAACGCGAGTTCGTGGAGAAAATGAGAAAGCGATTATTATGTTGCGATCCATAGGCACCCACAAATTAAGAAGGCTTTTGGGATAATAAGATCAAAAACTGATATTTTTCAAGTGTTCCGACAAGAATGATACTTTTTACTTGCAAGAAGTATCATTTTCTGATAGAGAAAAATCTCCCGAGTCTTTTCACCTATTTCGCGACCATAGAGAGCGAAATAAAGTTTATTCTCCCCCAGGGAAAACTCAGGCACAACGCTTCCTAAACTCAAATCTCGCTCCCGAAGGGTCGCGAGATAGGGCGCGTTGAAGAAACTCAACACAACGCTTCCTATGGGGCGCGTTGAAGAAACTCAACACAACGCTTCCTATGGGGCGCGTTGAAGAAACTCAACACAACGCTTCCTATAGGGCGCGTTGAAGAAACTCAACACAACGCTTCCTATGGGGCGCGTTGAAGAAACTCAACACAACGCTTCCTATGGGGCGCGTTGAAGAAACTCAACACAACGCTTCCTATGGGGCGCGTTGAAGAAACTCAACACAACGCTTCCTATGGGGCGCGTTGAAGAAACTCAACACAACGCTTCCTATGGGGCGCGTTGAAGAAACTCAACACAACGCTTCCTATGGGGCGCGTTGAAGAAACTCAACACAACGCTTCCTATGGGGCGCGTTGAAGAAACTCAACACAACGCTTCCTATGGGGCGCGTTGAAGAAACTCAACACAACGCTTCCTATGGGGCGCGTTGAAGAAACTCAACACAACGCTTCCTATGGGGCGCGTTGAAGAAACTCAACACAACGCTTCCTATGGGGCGCGTTGAAGAAACTCAACACAACGCTTCCTATGGGGCGCGTTGTGGGGTTGATTATGTTAGAGAGTAATACTTTAATTTCTTATTCGCCAAAACTTTCTTACGACCCTGCTCGCGTTATTTAATCACACGAAAACGATTCTAAGAATCGCGGAAAGATTAATAGAAAAAACCCGCTGTATTTTCTGAGACACCCGCAAATCAAAATGTTTCTTAGATATGCGATAGTCCAATATATGATTTTCCGACCTGACGGAGTCAAGAAAGCGGGAAGTTACAATAGCAAAAATAATTCTAAAAATAAAAATTAAGACGATTGTCTTAAATCTTGGAAATTCAGTTACAATCGACCAGACCCTATCATATGAACTTCGCTTAAACTTAGAGTATAAAATTCTACAAATCGACGATTTCACCTACGGTCCAAACCTTGAGCGGAATCATCGAATCTTTTTTTTCGGAATGTAATTTCTTCAGGTAAAGAGCCGCTTCGGACGGACGATCGTCTCCGAGACTAAAAGTCCCCCAATGAATCGGAAGAAAGAGGGAAGAACCAAGGATAGCGCTCGCCTCCAAGGCTTCTTTCGGTCCGATATGAGCAGGTTCCATAAACCATCTCGGTTTAAAAGCTCCGATCGGAAGTAGCGTGGCGGTAAAGCCCTTGGGAAATCGTTCCCCGATTTCAGAGAAGTGTTTTGAAAATCCAGTGTCTCCGCCAAAGTATATTCTAATATTCTCAAATTCGAATGCGTAGCTCCCCCAGTGATATTGATTCATATCAGTCAGCCCCATTCTACTCCAATGTTTTGCGGGAAGAAAATGTATTTTGGTTCCGGCATATTCGGAAACCGTCCACCATTCTTGGATAACCGTATTTTCAAAACCTTCGTCTTTTGCAAATTCTCTCATTCCGGAAGGAAGATGAATCGTAACCTCCGGAAATAATTTCTGAATTTTTTTGACGGAATCGATATCGAGATGATCTCTGTGCGCGTGACTGATCGATACAATGTCCACTCCCGGAAGATTCTCCGGTTGAATTGGCAATTCCGTAAGTCGTTTAACAAAAGGAGAAATTCCCGTAAAAATCGGATCAGTGAGAATGTGCGTTCTCTTTCCGTGAAAATTGGTTGCGACCCATACGGTCGCGTGCCCGAGCCAGATGATTCTCACCTTACCTGGCGGTGCGAGAAAATCCTCTTTCTTTCTTGAAATCACTTCCGGAATTTTTTCCACGTTTCCTTCCACCGTAAGCGGATCGGCCGGACCTAAAATTTTCCAGCGAAGGACCGAAAAGAAACTCTTATTCAATCTTTCGTCTTCTTCGATATTATGATATTTTCCGTCTTGAAAATGGGAGGAACGGATTCTTTCCGGATCGATCGGAAAACAAGTTTGGAAAAAGAAGAAAGCCGTAGCAGAGAATAAAAAAGAAGAGAGTAAAAATTTTTTCATAGGTTTGAATCAACAATTCGATCCCGTGTTTTTCACCAGGTTCCAAAAACCTCGAAAGTTCTGCGAACCTTCTTTCAAAAAAATAAAAACAAAAAGATTCGTTTTGCATATCGTCAAAACGCGTTTATTTTGTAGTTAGGCGACATTCGTAGAATTTCCCTTCATATAGACGATTATACGACGTACGCAAAAATCTATGAAACTTCAAAAGTTAAAAGCGAAAATAGGCGCCCGTTCGCGCAAACGATCGCAAGACAGACATAGATTTATCGCAACTTCTGTCTAAGTCTCGCTTTACTGATCTCTACAGAATAGAATGTCCAAAATTCTGCGTCTAAACACGGGATTTACGCTCAAATTAACTGTACTCTATTTTATAGGGTCAGTAATTCCGCAAAACGATTCGTAGATTTCCCATTTTACTGTTTTTTCTATTTCTTTTCTTCGGCTGGATGGTATCCTTTTACGACTTGAGAAAAATCTTTTCGATTTTGAAAAGGAGAATGACAAGTGAAACTTTTTACTCTTTTAGGAATTTCGTTTCTAACATTCTTTCTGACTTTCTCGTCCTGCTCGAACTATGGTTTGGACAAAGACAAAGCTAAGAAAGAGGACGATAAGAAAAAATGCCAATCCGCTCTGATCGCTTATTTGTCCTGCACCTCATCGAATTCCGCAGCGAACGCATGCGATTCCCTCTATTTGGGAGTTCTTGGAATTTGCGGTGGAGGAGGATCCGGAGGCGGTTCTGGCGGAGGTGGTGGATACTGATTTTTAAATTCTTTTTAATAAAGTATATTCTAAAGTAAGAATATACTTTCTTCGTTGTTTTCGATTTATAAAACGGGCGATATCTTTGTAAACTAAAATTTGAAAACAGAGCTTGTCGTAGTTCCTACAAAATTTGCTCGATAAAAAGAGCTTACAATGGACGGGAAGCCGGTCTTCAGAACGTGCAAAATCATCTTTTGCCGCTTTGTCTTGCCGAAACAAGCCGCTTCATTCTTAAAGGTTTACGTCAAATAAAGTCCTTTTTTCTAAATTCCTGTCGGTTCATTTTCAATTGCACGAAAACGTAGTTTTTTTCACAAAGGAAAAAATCGTTGATCGTTTTGTAAAATGAGTCAAGCCCCGCGTAGAAACCTTCCCGAAAAAACAAATCGAACGATCGCAATTTTGCTGAGCGTATTCTTTTTCGGATTGTATTTTTGGAATCCGATTTCGAAATCGATCGGGAATTTCCATCTATCTTTTATTTCGAATCCGCTCGGAAGCTCAGAATTGATTTTGATTTCGATGAGTGTACTTCCACTCTCCGCTATTCTTTCCTATACTCTCTGGGCTCTGATTCACGAATGCGTTCACGGAAATTTTTCGAATTCCAGAAACGAAAGTCATTTGACGGGAAGAATCCTTTGTATTCTTTTCGGAACTTCGTATCAGATCGTAAAAACGGCACATCTTATGCATCACAAGTACAATCGTGCGGAAGGAGAAAGAATCGAATATTTGAAAAAAGACGACGGAGGTCCGATCTTTGTTCAAAATCTTTTTTACTACATCCGGCTTTTTTTAGGAACTTACTTTCTGGAAGTAAGCGGAGGTTTTCTTTTAAGCCTTCCTCTACCACTCACGACAAATGTGGCTCGAAAACATATTTCCAAATTTCCAATCTACAAAGCCTTTTTTAAACAGATTCAAAAACCGGAAATCGTTCGAGAATTAAGAATCGATACTTTTTTTATTCTTCTTTTATACGGAACCGCGTTGTATTTTTCGGAAACTATGATTTGGTTTTTAGGAGCCGTCGTATTTTTACGGGGATGGATTGTTTCCTTCTTAGACCATTCGTATCATTACGGAAAGGAACTGGATAATGTGTATTCCGCCTATAATCTATCTCTGCCGAAATTATTTTCCTTTTTGTTTCTCAACTTCAACTATCATCGTGTCCATCATCATTTTCCAGGTTGTTCTTGGAATCGACTTCCTATTCAATTCGAAAATTCAAAGGACACGATGGATCTTCCCTTATGGAAACAAACCCTTCGACAACTTTCGGGGCTTTTAATTCTCCCCGAAAAATCCGAAAACTCGTAAATCAATTTGATTGTCAAAAGGGCGTTTTTCTACATTCTGTCGCTTAATGTCCTATAATCACAAGAATGTCTTAGATACGGAACAGTTTTCGAAATCGGATCTCGACTTTCTCATCAAGAAAATCAGGGATATGGAACGCCTCGTCGAACAGCACAAAGCGTTCGGAATCTTAACCGGTAAACTTTTAGCCTCTCTCTTTTTCGAGGCTTCGACAAGAACCAGACTTTCTTTCGAAGCGGCGATGGAACGCCTCGGGGGCAGAGTGATTTCCACAGTCGGTTTTCAGTTTTCCTCGATTTCCAAAGGAGAAACGTTGTATGATACCATGAAGATGATCGAAGCATACGCGGATATCGCGGTGATTCGCCATCCTCTCGAAGGTTCTTCCAGAATCGCGGCCGGAGCGGTCAAAATTCCGGTGATCAACGCGGGAGACGGAGCGGGGCAACACCCCACTCAGGCGATTCTGGATCTTTATACGATCATTTCCGAAAAAGGAACGTTAGACGGTTTGACAGTTGCTTTCATCGGAGATTTGAAATACGGAAGAACGATTCATTCGCTTATCAATCTGCTCAGGCATTACAAAGTTCATCTTTATCTGATTTCTCCCTCAGAACTCTCACTACCGGATTCTTATAAAAAAGGTCTGGAAGGCTATCCTCTCACCCTGGAAGAAACGACCGACATCAAAGCCGTCTGGGATTGCGATGTCGCCTACGTAACTCGAATTCAGGAAGAAAGATTTCCCGATCACAAGGAATACGAAAGGCTCAAGGATCTTTTTAAAATCAACAAAGAGTTGATTCTCGCTTCCAAGAAAAAAACGACGATTCTTCACCCTCTTCCGAGAGTGAACGAACTTTCCACGGACGTGGACGATTTGCCGAATGCGGCATATTTCAGACAAGCAAGATACGGAGTCGTAAGTCGTATGACGTTACTTTGTCTTTGTCTGGGACAGGACTTCTGAATATTCTTGGAACGGAAACTCTGGACATACGAAGAAGCTCGGTCCATTCTACCCATAGTTAGGGAGATTACGGAAGAATACTATTCTCATGTATCGGAACTGACCGTTCAACTGAGGGAAAAAATACTTCCCGAGAACGAAATGGAAAACAAAGAGGAAGAAGTTCGAAAGCTGATACTCGAATGGTCTTCCAAAATTCAAAAATACGGAATCGAAGTCAAAGGACTTTGGCTTATCGATTTCGATAACGGACACGGATATTATTGCTGGCATCTCGGGGAAGAGGATCTTCTTTACGAACACAGTTATGAAGAAGGTTTTGCCGGAAGAAAATTAATCGATAAGGATAAGGAAAATGGCGAATATCAATGAGAATTATTTAAAATTAAAAGCGGGATATTTGTTTCCCGAAATTTCCAAACGCGTAAAAACCTACTCCGAAAAAAATCCGTCCGCAAAGATCATTCGATTGGGAATCGGAGACGTGACCCTTCCGATCGTTCCTTCCGTCGTAGACGCGATGGTCGCAGCTTCCAAAGAGATGGGAACAACGGGAGGTTTTCACGGTTACGGACCGGAACAAGGATATTCGTTTTTGCTAAAGTCAATCGCGGATCACGACTACGATTCTCTCGGAATCAAAATCGAAGAAAGCGAGATCTTCGTTTCCGACGGATCCAAATGCGATTGCGGTAATATTCAAGAAATCTTTTCCACCGACGCAAAGATCGCCGTCGCCGATCCCGTTTATCCGGTTTACGTCGATACGAACGTGATGGCCGGAAGAACCGGAGAAATCGGAGCCGACGGAAGATATTCCAATCTGATCTATATGCCCGCGACGAAGGAAAACGGATTTCAACCCGAGATTCCCAAAGAAAAAGCGGACATCATCTATCTTTGTTATCCGAACAACCCGACAGGAACCGTGACCACGAAAGAAAGCTTAAAGGCATGGGTGGAATACGCGAAGAAAAACAATTCCATCATACTTTACGACTCCGCATACGAAGCTTTTATCAGCGAGCCCGGCGTTCCCCGTTCGATCTACGAAGTGGAAGGCGCAAAAGAAGTGGCGATTGAGTTTCGTTCTTTTTCCAAGACCGCGGGTTTTACAGGATTACGTTGTGCTTATATAGTTATTCCGAAGGAACTCAAAGGAAGAACCCGTTCCGGAGAGGAAGTCAGCATCAATTCTCTTTGGAGCAGAAGACATACCACAAAGTTCAACGGAGTCTCTTATGTAACTCAAAAAGGCGCCGAAGCTTGTTATTCTCCTCAAGGAAGAAAAGAAATCCAAGCTTCGATCGCGTATTATATGTCGAACGCCGCAAAGATTCGCGACGGTTTGAAAAAAGCCGGATACGAAGTTTTCGGAGGAGTCAACGCTCCTTACATTTGGTTGAAAACTTCAGACAATCTTTCTTCTTGGGACTTCTTTGACAGACTTTTAGATAAGGCGCAAGTAGTCGGAACACCTGGCTCCGGTTTTGGTCCCGCGGGAGAAGGATATTTTCGCCTCAGTGCCTTCGGCAAAAAAGAAGACGTGGAAGAGGCGATCGCACGGATTTCTTTTCTTTGAGGCTCAAAGCGAAACTTTGATCGTAAGCTCAAAATCCGTTTTCGAATTTGAGGCGGGTTCTTATTTTCTTACGACCCTGCTCACGTTAGATTAGGTTAAAAAATACGACTGATTTCTATAAAATAGAGTATCGTTAATTTGAGCATAAATTCCGCGTTAAACGCAGAATTTCGGACATCTATTATGTAGTCTATCTCAAACATGCTATGAAACGGGGCCAAACCAAAGTAAGGTTTCCCTAAAAAAAGTTTTTCATCAAAAAAATGTGGGAACTCCCGCAAGAATTCAGAATCGCCCATTTTAAAATTTGTGGGAACTCCAACCACAAATTCCAATCCGGAATCTTAATGGGCGAAGCGACTTGTTGATCGATAACTATAAACATCCTGAAAGTCGCTTTCGGATCTTAAAAAAGAGAGGAATTTTCTTGCAGACCGGAAAATAAGAGTATTCTGACGCCAAATCGGCACTTGGAAACGACCATTTTTCATGAAAATAGAAACCCTCTACAGATACTTTCTCATCACACCGGCGACACATCTTCCGGTCGTAGACGAGTCTGGAGATCTTATCGGGCTTTTATCCCGCAAATTGATACAGATGGAAATGGCGGACTTGAGTTCGTCCGAGCGGGAATACACACGGCTTCCGGAAAGTTTTTTAGAAACTGAAATTCCCGAATCTTTCTTTCAATACTTTCAAAGACAAAAATCGATCCCGGTTTTAACCCTAACAGGTGAAAAAAAAGAAGAATGGGACAAAGTCCAGGTCATGGCCGAACTTGGAAAACTTGTTTCCGGAAATCGTCCGAGCCCGGAACCCGTAACCGAATCAAAAAAACAAGAGCAAGAGCAGAATTCCCGCTTTTGGTTCATGGAACTTATCCTACAAAATCTTCCGGACGGACTTTTAGCTACCAATTTGGAAGGGAATTCCATCTTTTACAATGAAACATTCGAACAGAATATTCTACCTAAAAAATACTTTCGGGACTCGATCGTTCAAGCAGAGCGATTACTCAAGGAAATGAGTAAAAATCTTTTAGCCGATTATCTGAAATCCAATGAACTTCGTTTGGACGGAAATACGCCCTTTTCCCTGCAAACCTATATAACCGAACTTGAGTGTAATGTGAGAATCATCGTTCTCAAACAAGGTTCCAAGATTGTAGGATATCTCTATCATTTCATTACTCCTCGCGCCGTTTTAGGCCGCCAGAACGAAAGCGGTTTGGAATTTCCTTCCGTGAGCGACGCTTTCTTTCAAAAACTTCCATTGGAAACGATGCTAAAAGAAGTCGAAAGTGCGTTTATCTTCCATTCCTTAAAAGCCAATCAAGACAATATATCGCATACAGCGCTTCAATTGGGCATACCTCGAACAACCCTTCAGAATAGAATTAAATTTTTAGAACTTCAAAGCCGTTATTCTCTTTCCAGAGAGAATTCGATTCCCCGTAAAAAAGCGACCCCGCCGTCTCATTCAGAAGAAAAACCCGAAACCCATACGAAAGCCCCCAAAAGTTCCGTTTCCTCCAAGCACGCTTCCAAAAAATCAGGAAAGAACACGGCCAAAGACAATTCATTCATCCGGAAGAAATCCATCTCAAAAACGGCCTCTTTGAAACAAAGTGCAAAAAAAAGAAAACCTCGCTGAATAATTTCGTTGACAGCTTCCGCTTACAATCGTTATCTCATGGTTAGAGCCGATCTAACCGATCTCTTCTCCTCTGTATTCTCAAAAATAAAATCTCAAAAAGGCGAATCCTTCCCTTTTTAAAAATTCAAGTAGCTCCTAATATGGCAACAGCAAGACGAGACAATAAAAACAAACACCACAACCAAAATAATAACTACAGTCAAAACGATTCCGAAACCACCGGTTCAGTCGAAGAAGAAAGTGCCGGGCAGGAATCCCAAGATTCTGAATCTTCCGATAAC
>NZ_CP040840.1:852500-877500 GCF_006874765.1 Leptospira weilii | reverse complement strand
TTTCATGATAAAGAAGGATTTACCCACAACATCGAATCCCTGACACCGGCCGACGTGGTTCCGACTTGAGTCGCTCTATTTTTCAGCTTCGCCGAAAGTGGAATTATGACGCTCCGCTATAATTCCACTAACTCGCTCTCTAAGGAGCGCTCGTTACATCCGTAAAAATTCTTTTTGTTCCCTATATTCTCTCTCTCTTCTACGTTTTTCCTTTTCTTGCCTGAGTAATTCCTCAGACATCCGTTTTTGTTTTTTTACTTCTGATAAAGAACGACTATGATGCCTGGATTCCGGGTTAGACTCTGAATTTTTGAATTCTTCATTCTTTTTGTTTACGGTAGGATCGGATACTTTTCGGACCTTGTCGTAATCGTAATTCTGTTTTTGAGCATTGTCTTCGAAGGTGGAATTTGATTCAATCGATGAACTTGAATTTGCGGTCTCTGACTCTTGAAGGGACTGGGTGGTTTGAATATCCGCCGCGACAGGAAATAATTTTTCAAACTCGTCTAGGGATTTTTTAGGCAGCATCGGAAATGGATTGCTCGGATCGACTTTGACACTACCCGAAACAATCGCGTATTCGAGAGTCTTTTGATTTTTCTTTTTTTCCACATTTACGACTCCTTCCACGAGTTTCAAAACTCCGTCGCCGGAACGAATCCCAAGAGAGGAAGTATTTTCTTTACTATTCGATTTTCTCGTAATTTGTAAGCCGCCCTCGGAAATTTCCAAATTTGCCCGATTATCCAAATAGTCGATAAAGATCATAGAATTTTCCGCAATCGTAATCTCACTTCCGTCCAAAAGTCTGATTTTTGCCTGAGAATTTTCGGAGGTTAAAATTGTATCTCTGTTTTGGAGCGAGTTTCCGATTTTAATTTCTTTCCAGACCACTTCGGAGTCATATTTTCTTTTGACCGTATTAGATTTATAAAGAATAGTCCCGATTACTTTTTGCGAACCTTGATAACCGTATCGAGTATAATCGTATATAAATATTACGGTAAATACTACGATATTGAATATAAGAAGAAATAGAATTGGTCTATCGCCTGAAAAAAATCGGGCCTTCATATTATTCTTTAGACCTGCCCGATTTGAAATCCATCCCGATTTGCTTTCGAAGTTCCTTCAAGTTTTTAGGACAGTTTTTATCTTTAGAATGTCCTAAAACCGCGTAGATGGTTTGTAGGGACTTTTTTCCCTTCACCTGGATTGGCTTTAGTTTTGTCACGTTGAAGATTCCTTTTACTTTTTCGTAGGAGTTCCCGGTAATTAAGATATCTGCTCCGAATACTTTCGTCAAAGATTCCACTCTAGAGGCAAGATTTACCGCATCACCAATGACCGTATATTCGAGTCTATCTTCGGAGCCGATCTGTCCCGCGATGACTTCTCCAGTGTTGATTCCGATACCAATAAAAATTTTTGGTCTTTTATCGGTTCCGCGCCCTTTGTTAAATTCAACCAAACTCTTACGCATATCAAGCGCGGCCAGAATCGCCTTTTCGGTGTCGGAATCCTTATGACCTAATTCTCCCCAAACGGCCATGATCGCATCGCCGATGTATTTGTTGATGTTTCCCTCATGCTTGTTGATACATTTTACCATCGCTGTAAAATATTGATTTAAAAATTCAACGACGAGTTCCGGTTCGATTTTTTCCGAAATGGAAGTAAAACTGCGGATATCGGAAAACAAAATCGCACACTCCCGTTTGTCTCCTCCAAGTTTGACTTCTCCTTTGAGGACCATTTCGGCAATATCTTTGTTTACGAATTTTCCGAAAGCATCCTTCATCTTATCCCGATCGGACAACCCTTTGCCCATTTCCACAAAGGAAGAGGTAAGCCTTCCGATTTCGTCCCCCGATTCAGGTTTTAGGTCAATGTGAAAGTTTCCGCGTTCGATTTGTTTGGATGCGTCTACTAGTTTTAGAATCGGTCTTGTGAGTCTTCTTGAATAAAAGAATACAAATAAAATCGAAATATTTACGACTACGATCATGAGATAAATATTTCTTTTCTGAATGTTATAAACCGCTTCAAAAGCCTTCTTTTCCGAGGCGCTAGAAACTACCCCGAGCCCAGCATATCCGATTCTTCTAAAGGAACCCAGGTAAAATTGATCGTCTTTTCCCCTATAACGAGTTTGTCCATTACTGATCGTACTTTCCAACAAATTCTTAACGATCGGATCGTCACTAAAATCGGTCGGTTGTATTACCAAATTCGAATCGGAATGTGCGACTAACTTTCCTTCATCGTCTACGAGAAAAAACTGGGTAATTCCGGACGTTTTAAAAGAATCTAATATGGAATCCATTCTCACTAAAGAAACAAGCACGGCTGAATTAACCCCACTTCCGAGAACGATGGAAAGATATAACACAGGTCTGCGAAAATCCGGGGACACATTAAAGACCTGAGGTTTCCCGATTTGGGCTTTGTTTCGTCTATTTAAATACTTGCGTACGATTTTGTCTGCGCTATCAGGGGAAATCTTGAAATTTTTGAGAGCGGATTCGTTAACGATTCGTTTCACTCCCACATAATTCGGTCCTTCCTTTCTGAAAATTTTCAGATAAAAAATGTCTTCGTCATTTTGGAGAATATCCTCGTCCGACCCTTCCGAACCAACAACGGACCTAGCGAGAAGCAAAGAACGTTTCGTAAGCGAAGCTATATCGGAACGCACTTTTTGACTGATCACGTTGGTCAGTTTCAAGTTATTTTCCTTAATACGGATTTCATTATCCGACCTAAAAAAATACGTGGCGAGAGCGATGATTGATCCTAAAGAAACCAAAATAATGAATGAAATGATCACCATTAGTTTCTGGCGAATATTCCAGTTGTACAAATTGAGGAATGAATTCATAACGTTTCCATTCGAGTTCTTTATCCGATAAAAGAATCCTATTTCATTCAATAGAATTTATAAAACAACACTATTTTACAGATCCTTTTAAAAGGATCGGTTTCATAAAGCTCAAAATCGAGTCATTCATTTTTTTGGACTATAATTTTTTAATTTATAATAAAAAAATAGAAATTATAAATTAGAAACATAACGCTTTAGAGTCAATCCGTCTTCTACATTACGCCTAAAAACCTCTTTTAAAAGGTTTTTGAAAAATTGTATCGAATTTAGTAAACTATTCTTAAAAAGACATCATTTTATAAAAGCAACAAACGACAATCTTGCCTAACTTTATCTTAATGAGGCATGAAGTCAAAATCTATGGTTTTTCATTAAGCCCACTTACAGCGCATCCCAAACCTGCGGGAGCGATCTTTAGAGAGCGACGGTACTTGAGTTTTTCTGCTGAACAGCTGATAATTCAACAGAACGCTTCCGATGAGGCGCTCGATAGAAACCAGGCGCCTCGCTTCATTGGCGTTCAACGCCTGTCCCCACCGAATGCCTTCTTTTGGGGCGGTATTCAGGAAGTGAGATGTTTTAGTTTTTTTTGAGACAGGATTTAACCTAACGCAAATGCGATGTTAAGGAATCGGATGTGGAGCTCCTACTACCTTTAAGGTCTCACGACGAACTCACATTAAAATATGTCGGATTTCTTTTCTATGGCTTACCAAACTATCTCTTTCTCATTTTTTGAAAATTTTTTCTCTTTTGCCCGATTAAAATTTTCAAAAAAATCGAGTCTGTCTCATTCTTTCTAAGATCGTATGGAATACTTGTCGCTCAATTCCGATCCTGAAATCAATTCGATTCTTCAAGAAAGCCGTTCTGAAACGGTTATCTTTTGATTCCAGAAGATACTTGGTTTCGTTTTCCTGAAAAAGATTTGAAACTTCTTCCAAAGAAAATTCCTCAATTTTTGAAAATATATGGGAAGTTTCTTTCTGCTTCGGTAAAAAAGTTGGGCGAGTCTTGTATCAACCCAGTTCGGGAAAACGAAAGGAAACGAGTCAACGTTCAAGGGAACTCTATCGTTGATACTTGGGTAGTCCTCTTACCGTTATACCTTCACTTAGACTTGCCAAACAACCAAGTTATACGAAAGACTCCGCTCTGAACCGGAAACCTACTTTCACACTTTGGAATATAAAAGATTGGTGCCGTCGAAAACATCTTCCGTTCGCAATCTAAAACGAGTTCTGCGCAAAGAAATCGAAATATTTTTTTGAATTCTCGTGGACTTACAATGCGAACTCCTTTGCAAGAATAAAGAAAGTGAACACATCTTACGATCGATTGATAGGGAACGTAATATTTCGATCATTCAAACGAATTGCCACTCGGACGAATTTAAATAATATCATTATAATCTTATTTATAAAATTATAATTTTTGAATATAAATATAAAAATCTGAAATTCCTGATTTGACTTATTTTTTGAGAACCGCCTTACTTTTGCAAAATCGAACATTTATTTTTAATTACTATTTTCATACGTCCGAGTAGTAACGACGCACAATTATCAAAAAACTTGCTACCATAAACATCGGAAGCGAATAGATGCATTATAAATTAAATATTACATTACAATTTATTAAAATATAATCTTTATTCCATTTGCCAATTCCAATTTTCATCAAGCCTTATTTTCTCCGCTTTCACCAAGAAAACACAAAACAGACCCGAACAAGCGTAGATCTTTATCACAATCTTTAATGCGATTGTAACAATACATCCGTTTTTCGTGTTGTAGGATTTTATAAAGATGAGAAGGGATCATCATTCTCAAATGCAAAAGGTTACAAAATGATTACAAGGCTATCGATATTTCTTATCTTGTTCGCATCACTCTTTTTAAACGCTCTTTTTGCGGACACCGTAAAAAACATTAAAACGAACGAAGTGATCGAAAACGTCAAAACGTCCGAAAACGCGCAAGGCATCCTTGTCGAATACGAGGACGGAACAGAACGCGGCTTTAAAAAGGAAGCGATTACGATCGAAAAAAAAGAAATAGCATGGGCAAAAAAAGAAGAGCCGAAAATGGAAACGAAAGAAGATCGTTATCTCGCTTTGAGCTCGATGAGCTTACTCTTAATCCTATTCTTCGCACTTCCGTGAGAATTCCTTCGACCCTACTGCTCATCTTCGAAGCTTTGGTCCTCTAGGAGGCACTTTTATCAAAACATTCGAAAGTTATGGGAATTATACCAGTTTGTAACTTATACGTAACTACTTATATTTATCTTAGCCTAAGACCTTCTACGGTTTATTCCCAAGGAGTATAAAAATGGAATCAACTTTCTCACAAAGGACTTCGCTCTTCATCATAAGCGTAGCCCTATTACTTTCTTCCTTTGTAAATTGCAAAGAAGACAAACAAGACAACAATCTATTGATGGCTCTCATTCTTTTGACGGGGACCAATGAAAACGCCGGAGCTGCGATCTGCGACGGAGCATCCATTCAAGGCGGAAACACAGTTCTTTCCGGAAACATCACATCGAGCCAAAACTTTGCGGCTTACTCTTCCTCATCCATCAACGGAATCGTAAAAGTAAAAAGCGGAACAACTCTAACCTTCGAAAGAGGTTCCGTAATTTTCGGAACGGCAGGTTCCGCTTTGATCATCGAATCAGGAGCCAAGATCGTAACGAACGGAGATGTTAACGCTCCCGTATGTTTCACTTCCTCCAAAACTGTCGGCAACAGAGCGCCGGGCGATTGGGGCGGAATTTTGATCGTAGGCGACGGTATAGGTTCCAGAGCAGCGGCACAAAACACGGAAGGCGGAGCCGGCCTTCAGTATAATAGCGGCGCTAACGACAACGGAAGTTCCGGTAGCCTTTCTTATACGATCGTCGAATTTGCAGGAAACGAAGTTTCACCCGGGGACGAGTTGAACGGAATGTCTCTATACGTAGTTGGAAGCGGAACCACTCTGGACCATGTTCAAGTCCACAGACACCTGGATGACGGCATCGAATCTTGGGGCGGAGCTTGGACCGGGAAATACCTTCTGCTGACAGGCGGAATGGACGACGACTTGGATCTGGACGAAGCATTCACCGGAAAAGTCCAATTTTTGATCTCTCATAAATATCCAACCTCTTGCGGGGGAACCGTTTCTACGGATCCTCACGGATTTGAAATGGATGGAACTCATAGCGGTGGAACCGTTTCCGCAACCTCTAAGACCACCACGAATGTAAAGCTTTCCAACTTTACCCTCCTCGGAAAAAAAGTATCCAACGGATTTGGTGCGAGACTGAGAGAAGGACTCCAAGGAAAATTCACCAACGGAATCATCTACGGATTTCAGTCCGGAAATATCGATTGTGTACTGAACGCAACCGCCGGAGGTCCCGGAACCTCTCCAACTTTCACCGACGTTCTGGTCGAAGCGGCTAAATCGAACGGAAACACAGCAGGTTGTGCGTTGCCGAGTACCGGTCTAACCTCACTTCCGGTGGTTTCCTTAGGTTCGGGAGATTCAGACAACTGTGCGTTTGCGACCAAACCGGACTATCAACCTTCCGGAGAAGCGTCTTCCATCTCGACGTCCGCACTTACCGCACAATCCTCGGATTCGTTTTTTACCGATAACACAACTTACGGCGGTATGCTCAGTGGTTTGAACTGGGCTTCTGGATGGACCGTTTACAGAGCAAGATAACTTTAACAGAGGATTCCCAAAAAAGGAATCCTCTTCCAAAATATGTTTCAGAATCATAAATTCATTTTTTTTAATATTCCCTTGTTGGTTCTTTTATCAACTCCAATGTTCTATTGCAAAGAAAAAGGACAACGCCCCGACTTCGAGAAGGACCTTAAAGATTCAAAACTCGTCTCAGAAATCCGGAAAGATCGGGAAATTCTAAAATCGGAAATCAAAGAATCATATACTCTTCAAAACTCGTCTCAATCCGTAGAAGAAGCGCTTAAAAAAGCGCTTACGGAAATACGGGATAATCCAAATCTATCGGACGATCTGCTTCATTATTCGTGCAGTCCGGAAGAAATCAGAAAAATATATCTTCCCAATAACTTGGATCAGAACAACATCGCAGCGAATTCTAAAATAGAAGACTCGATGTACCTGATTCTCCTCAGAAGAACCGCAGGAATAAGTAAAATCCGACAAAATCTTCTAGGAAAAAAAGGGCCCATTAAAGCGCTTCCCCTCGTTAAACCGTATAACGTCCGTAAGCTGACAAATATAAACGGATACATTATGGGGGAATTCCTTCTACAAGTCGGATTAATAACGATCCGAATCGATGAAATTAAACTCATTATAGAACATAAAAATCAATTTAAAGTTTGTACGTACGGAACATGAAACATAAAACAATCTATTTATTATTCTTTTTCTCAATGATAACAAGTCCCATATTCGGACAAACAACTGGGAAGTTAGGCGGAAAAGTAGTCGATTCGGAATCGGGTGATCCGGTTTTCGGAACGGTCGTAATCGTTCGTTCGATCAAAGCGGCGACACGAAGCGACTTTGACGGAAAATATGAACTCAATCTTCCCCCGGGCGAACACACCGTGGAATTTCAGATGATCGGATTTGCCACACAATTCAAGAAAGTAACAATCAGTCCTGAAACTCGACTTTCCTTAAACGTCGTCATGGGAGCGAAACTTCTCGATACGGTGGAAGTGCAAGGACGGGGTCTTGAAAATTCGGATTCCGCTTTATTGGCTTTGCAAAGAAAAAGCGGAATCATCTCCGACGGAATCAGCGAGGAATCGATTAAAAAAAGTCCGGATTCGTCCGCAGGAGACGTTCTCAGAAGAGTTACGGGAATCACTCTCGTAGGTGGTAAATTTATTTTCGTCCGCGGTCTCGGCGAAAGATATTCCAATACGATTCTAAACGATTCCATGATCCCTTCTCCCGAACCGGATAAACGGATCGTACCTTTGGATTTATTTCCGGCCGGAGTAATCAAAAACATTCGAGTTTCCAAAACCGCCTCGGCGGAAGATTCCGCAGAATTCTCCGGAGGAATCGTCAAAATAGAAACCAAAGAATATCCCGATAATCTTTCACTCTCCGTTTCATTGGGAGTCGGAAAAAATACTCAAGTCGCCGGTCATAAATTCAAATCCTTTAATACAGGCGATATGCATAATAACTTCGGTTTGGTTTCCAAAAAACAAGAACTTCCGGATATGATCTCAGGCTTGCCAAAAGCGATTCCTTTTGTGGAAGGAGATCGTTTCGGCGGAATTCCGGGCAACCTAATGAAAGTAGGCGCCTTGTCCTTCAATCAGGAATGGTCTCCCAAAGAGGAAGATTCTCCCTTTAACAAATCGTTTAGCATCTCCGCCGGTAATTCGTTTAAAACGGAAAAATGGGGAAGATTCGGGGTTCTTGCGGGAACAACTTACAACCGAAGTTACAGCTATCGCGAAGAGGCGAACGCCCGCTTCCAAGCCTCTAATCCGATTTCTCTTTATTTAAAAGATTCTAATATGTTGAGACCGCTCAATCAGAATAATCTTAAAATTTACGGGGAAGAAGTTCTTTGGGGAAACAATCTAAACCTCGCATACGAACCTAAAGTCGGACAGCAGTTCTTTATCAAAACCTTATATTCGGTCCAATCCGATAAGACGGTTCGTGAGGGAGACGGCGCAAATTACATCGATAATTTCAACTTCAAATCCACAAACCTAAGCTATATCAGTAGAACCATCTTCAATAACACATTGGGCGGCGAACATGAAATCAATGCGTTCGGCTCAAGATCCCATAAAGTGGAATGGAACGTCAACTATGCGTTAGCCGAAAGAGACGAACCCAACGCCAGAAATCAAGCCTGGTCCCAAGGCGGAACCGATCTTGCGAACGGTTTTAGAAGATTGGGAAACAATCCCGACGGAACAAGATATTTTTCGAATACGGAGGATACGGTCAGAAGCCAATCCCTCAAATACGAAATTCCGTTCAACCAATGGGACGGTCTTCAGAGTAAGTTAAAATTCGGAATCAGTAATCTGGATCGATTCAAACATTTCGAATTCAGGGAAATCGCTCAAAGGAACTTTAACGGAAGCGACAAGGATTATATCTATCCGATTCCCGGAGAAATCGTCTATAATCCTTTGAATTACGTGAACGGAAATAGGAAAGTGTACGAACGCGCTTCCGGCAACAATGCCTACGACGCTTCCCAGGCGTTACGCGCGGCCTTTACCCAATTGGAAGTCCCGGTTCTCGCAAAGTTAAAAACGATCTTCGGAGTAAGATACGAGGATAGTTATCAAAAGACGCAAACCTACGATCTTAAGAACAGCTGGAGCGGATTCAATACAAGCTACGGTTGTAAAACAAATTCAGAAGAGGAACGATTACTATTAGTCAGATCCAACATATGCGATGCAAATAACGTAGGAATCGGGGAACTACGAACGAAGGATAAACTACCTTCCGCAAACGTGGTCTGGGAACTCGTAAAAGACATGAATCTCAGATTCGGATATTCTCAAACGCTTACAAGACCGGACCTAAGGGAACTTTCCCCTTTCGGTTTTGCGGCCTATTTTCAAGCGGATCGAATTTTCGGTAACGCAAGTCTTCAAAGGACCTACATTCACAATTACGATGCCAGATGGGAATATTATCTTACGAATACGGATTATATAGGCGTCGGAGCCTTCTTTAAGAATCTTTCGAATCCGATCGAGTTGATCGGATTACCCGTAGCGGGAAGTGCGAATTTGGTTTATAAATACGCGAATGCTCAACAGGCAACAATTCGAGGCATCGAATTAGACTATCGCAGGGAACTTCTTTGGTGGCTTAAAGTCGAAGCGAACGTCTTCTTCATTAAATCGAGAGTGGACGTGATCGACGCGAACATCTACGGTTTTATCGCGACAGGTCAAGTGGATCCGATTTCCACTTACTCGGCCTATGCCCCTACTACGCTCAACCGCTCTCTTCAAGGTCAGTCCGACTTTGTCGCCAATTTTAAAGTGGACTTGTTCGTATCAAAAAGCAAAAAACATAATATAGGTTTATACTATAATTATTTCAGCGACAGAATCGCTTTAGTTGGTTCCGACGGCGTTCCCAACGCGATCCAAAAAGGAACCGGAACTTCCGACGTGGTCTATATTTACAGACACAACGATCGCTTCGATTTCAGATCCTCCGTTAGAAATGTCATGAACAGTCAATTCAAAATTACTCAAACGGATCCACTAACGGGACAAGAATACGTGTTTCAAAAATACAGAACAGGTTTGGATATTTCTTTTTCCGCTACATATAAACTTTAACCAGATTTGAAAGAGACGGTATCGCCGTCTCTTTCAAAGGAAATAAAAGCTGAATATACTAACGAATTTGCGCTTACAAAATTCTACATAGAAACTGCAAGCTTCTAACATTCTATCGCTCTCTACGGAAAACAACCGTTGGTTGTATTTGTCCTTATACTCTGCCCTTCAAAAAAAACCACATCAAGTTTCATCAGAAATATTCATACGAAATGAAGAATGAAATATTTCAAGGAACGATTACCCCTACTCATCTCTACATAATAGAGTGTCCAAAATTCTGCGTCTAACGCGGGATTTGCGCTCAAATGAACGTATTCTATTTTTAGGGGTCGGTAAAACACACCCGCTACTCTCCACATATTTTTTTGGGAAATAAAGAAATAAGTCATCGATTCACGCAGAGTCAATAAATTGAGAATTAAGTTTCCTCAAAATTTCAGATCCGTAATTCTTTTGTAATTATCCGGTAACAAATCAAAAGTATATTACAGAAACATTTAAATCGGAGACGTCGATGAAATTTTCCTCTATAAAAAAAGAATTTAAATGGGCAATGATCGTACTGATCATCTCAGGACTCATTTCTTTTTCCACATCCGTATCATTCGCACAAAATAAAACTTCGGAAACAACCAAGACGGAAGCATCCACTCCGACAATCCAAGAAACAAAAACCGAAACACCCGTTCAAACAAAGGATAAAAGTTGGGGATTCGTAGATCTTTTTCTTCTAGGCGGTTGGACTATGTATCCGTTAGCGTTTTCTTCGATCATCGCTTTGGGAATCATCCTTGAAAGAATTTATTTCTTAGCGACCGCGAAACTTCTTCCGAAAGGTTATAATATTGATTTGGGGGAAACTATGGACGCGAAAGGTTTAAACGCCGTCCAAGGTTTTCTTGACGAAAGAAAAGATTACAAGATCACTCAAGTTCTTTCGGGTGGAATCGACGTATCTTCCGGAGACGCTGAAATTTTCGCAAAAGGTGTGGAAAGAGAAGCGGCGGAAATAATTACGGTTTTGGAAAGAGGACTCGTAATTCTTGCGGCGGTATCCACGATCGCTCCTCTAATCGGATTTTTGGGAACGGTTTCCGGTATGATCAACGCGTTCGATGCGATCGCCAACGCTGACCAAGTAAACGCAAAAGTGGTCGCTGGCGGTATCAAAGAAGCATTGATTACGACGGCAGCGGGTTTAATCGTAGCAATTCCTGCAATGACGTTCCACCAATATCTGACTTCCAGAATCGACGGCTTTACTTCCGAAATCGAAGAAGCGGCCAACAGGATTTATAAGGAATTCCTAAAAAGGAATTCTCAAAAGGTTTAAGCCTTTTATCAAACACTTATGATCCGAATCAAAAAGAAACGCAATTTAGAAGAAATATCCGCGTCTTCGATGTCGGATATCGCATTTCTCTTACTGGTGTTTTTTATGGTAACAGCGGTATTCTTCGTAAAGGAAGGATTGAACATTCAGCTCCCCAGAAAAAACTCCAATCCGACTTTAGTTCTTCGAGAAAACATCTACGAGATCCTAATTACAGGAGATTTGGTTAAGATGAAGAATCAATCGATCGGAACGAAAGAATATCGCAACCTGATAGATTTCAGAGAAGAGCTCAATCTGATGGAAATTCCCGACATAGAAAACAAAGTCGCACTAATCAAAACCACGGGCGAAACAAAATACGGCAATATGCTGGATGCGTTATCCGTAGTGCAAATCCGAGGTTTTAAACAGATCTCAGTAAAAAGGCTAAAATAAACATGAGTTTAAAGAAGAAAAAAAATCCACCTTCAATTCCAGTCAGCTCGATGGCGGATATCGCCTTTTTACTTTTGGTTTTTTTCATGGTTACTTCTGTTTTAGATACGGATCCGGATCTACCAATCCTTCTTCCGGACGTTCCAGGCGGAGAACAGTTAAACAAAAAAATCGCGAACTTATATCTTAGCGCCGATAAGGACAAAGCGGTCTATTTCAATCAGGTTAGAATGCCTCTGAACGAAGCGATCAATCACGTAAGAGCGAAACTCTCAACGACTCCCGATCTTAAGGTTTTGATTCACGCCGATAAAAATTTACCTTATGCCGAACTGGACAACGCATTCGAATTCTTGAAGGAAGTCGGAGCGTTAAAAATTTCTCTCGTCACAAAGACTACACAAGGCGGAGGTCTTTGATTGATGGAAAGATCCAGTTCCATAATCGCCGTTCTTAGAAGGGGAAAACTCCGAAGATGGATCGATCGATATCGGATAGAATTTTTTCTTTCCGTCTCCTTTTTTCTCCAGATGTTCGTTCTGTTTTTTTGGTATACGCCTTCCGTCGAATTCAATCGATTGGATCGGCTCGTAGACGAGGTAGCGTTCGTCGACAATTTAGTTATACAAGAACCGAACGTAGGAGAAGCGGCCGACGACGGAGAATTCGAAGTAACCGATACGATTAAAAAGAAAGAAGATCCCAGAATCGCAGGAGCGCAAGACGCGATTATTTCAGGGGCAACAACCCCCGTGGACCTGACACCGAATGTCGTTCCCGACTATCCCTCGGAAGCCAGATCCGCCGGTATCACTGGAACTTCCACTCTCGAGTTAATTATTGCCGATAACGGACAAGTATTAAGAGTCCGGTCCGTCGGGAAATCTCTCGGGTTCGGCTTGGAAGAAGCGGCAATAAACGCCTTCTATAAAAAAAGATATTCCCCTTCCGTTCTTGACGGAAAACCGATCACGGTAAAAGTTCTCATTCCGGTTAGATTTAGTCTTTATTAATACATTTAAGTTTGAATATTATAAAAATAAAATATATAAAGTTGTGAATCACACTTTTACATAAAACATAAGACCGTGTCCCAAAACCATTCGATCTTATCAGAATCTCCGCGGATCGCTGCAATTGTTTTGAGTTTTCGGACAGACTTTAAATCAAATTCCAACAGAAATATTCTTAAGAATTCGAATCAACGAAAATTCTCCATTTACTGATCCCTATAAAATAGAGTACCGTTAATTTGGGCACAAATCCCATGTTTCAATGCAGAATTTTAGACACTCTATTATGTAGAGATGAGTAGAATGCGTTTTAAAATCAGACTTAATCATCTTTATTATCCCTGAGCCCAGGGATCAAAGCTTGCAATCCTTTTAAAACTTTTCATCATTTATCATATTTAAATCATTATATTTTATGAATATGATTTTACAGACCAGAATTTATACGTATTTTTGACATATATTTAACGTGAGTTCGGTGTAATAAAATAAGTAAGAATTTTCTAAAAGTAGAAGTCCCTACTTTTAGAATTTGTTCGTAAAATCGCGATTTGTTCTAGTTCCGCATTTTAAGAATAGATTTACAAAGTTCAAATTCCAATTATAGAAAAATGAATCACGCCGAGCTCACTTTATCTAAGGTCGTCTTTTCATCCATTCCGTAAATATCTTACGTTTACGAGAAAAATCATAATAAGGATTCTCCAAGGCAGTGTGAGGACTGTATAAGGATTCTTTTCCCAAAGAATATCGTTTCACCGCTAAGTCCGTTTTGGCTCCGTACTTCAATAATAATTGCAACGAATTTATGGATGCTTCATTGCTATCCTCTAAACAAAGAATCAAAAAAGTATCTTCTTCAATCCCATCAATCCAGCGACCGTTAACCAATAGGTTTTTTTTAAATCCATAGATCCGATTCGGATCCAGTCCCGCTTGTAACAATTTTTCCAGTATCTTAGGGGATCTCAGAACGGTAAGGATCATATTTCGATCGGATGCAAAATAGATACTGAAATCGGAAATGTGTCTTCCCACAAACTGTACGGAATCAGGATTATCGCTATCTAACGCTTTTTTAAATAAATTTCCAATAGAGGCTTTTGTTTCTTTCGGAAACTTTTGAAACGCTTTTTCCAAAGCAAAATGATTATAAGAGAGAACTCCGGATGAAATTGCTTCTTTCCAAACCGGATCCAAACTATTTTTCAAATGAGGAAAATCCTTACGAATCATTCCATCCAGTTCCAATAAAATTTGAATTTGATTCTTCCAAAATTCTTGATTCGTTTTCGGAAGTTCTAAGCTTGAACGGGTTTCGAAAGATTCAGAAGAACTTTGAGAACTAGGACTTCCTACAAAATAGGAGAAGTGCCGCTTATCGTATTCCTGCTCCGAGTAAAAAGTGGCAAACTCTTTGAATAAAACAGCGGTGTCTTTTTTATCTGAAAATTCGTGTAAAATTTTCTTTAAAACATCCGGATTACGAATGAAACCCCCTGTAGAAAAATAATTTCTCCATACGCTTTCAAAATATTTTTCCCATACAGTTTCCTCATACGTAGATTTATCTCTGAATTGTTCATAGATTATACCTACAATTTCAACGTGCTGTTTCAATTGCAGCTCCGGATCCATTTGTCCGTTAGACGAAATTGACATCAAATACTCTAAATCTTTACTGAGAGTAATTCCTTCCTTTTGTAAATTCCGAATGTTTCTCTCCAGATATGAAATAGACCTTAGCAAATGCTCTCTATCTATGTATTCACCGCCCTTTTCTTTTAAAATCAAACTTAGAATGTCCTTCGAAGCATTCTTTGCTATAAAAGTATAAAGTCGTTTTTTCCATTTTTTATAATACCATTCTTCAGACCCGGGCGAACCGGATTCCGCATATAAGTAATAGGGAAAAGTTAACGGCAAAAGAATGGTATCGAACACTAAAGTAAAAGGAAGATCGATTAGAATCAATATGCTCCAAAAACTTTCTGAAAACGGCTTAGGGGGATGTGTCCCCCAGATATAACGATCCAAAGCAGCCACCGTCCCGGAATACGGATAGATTCTCTCTTCTTTTCCCTGGAAAGTATATACAATAGCTGCCGTAGTATTACAACTCAATTGTAATAGAATTAAAACCGACACAAGGATCTTAGAAAACATAATAGAAACTAACCTATGTTTTCCGCAATATTTGCATAGCTCTTTAGGGATCCCGTTTATTTTTGCGGGAAGACAAAAACGACTTCTATTCTGTCGTTTTAAAATCTAAAATTCGAATCGAAGACCGGAGTTTGAACAAAAATCGACGCGATTCGGACTTAAGTTTACATCGAAATGAAATCAAACGATTTAATCTTGCACGATTTCAATCTGGAGAAAAACTGTTCCCATGGATTGGAATGAAATTCAAACCTGGATCCCCAAAGATTTCATTTTAGAATTAGGAAGAGCGACCGGAATTTTTCTTTTCGTATTACTATTCGGTTATATACTCGGGGACAGAATCGTTCCGAAATTCTCCGAACTTTTCTTTCAGAACAAACTTCAAAATTCACATCCTCTTTATAAAGCGGGCAGAAAAAGTGTCCGTTTATTATTTTTTCTGTTCGGGACCTTTTTGTTTTTAAAGTTTCTAAAACTTCCTTTCGGCTCCGAAGAATTCATATTTTTAAGTTACCGAATTGTTTCGATCATCCTTTTGACTTTTTCTTCCGTTCATCTGTTTTCAGCGGCCTTCGAAGCCTATTCCGAAAAAACGGAAGGACTCATTTCTTCCGCTTCGATTATCAACAACGTAACTCGGATCATTTTATTTGCCGTCGGAATTTTACTGATACTTCAATCTCTCGGCATTCCGATCGCGCCAATTCTGGGAGCACTCGGAGTCGGAGGGCTTGCAGTCGCTCTCGGCTTACAACCGACTTTTTCAAACTTATTTTCGGGCTTAAACATTCTACTCGGCAAACAACTCAAAAAAGGAGACTATGTACGATTGCAGGGAGAGGGAATGGAAGGACATGTGCAGGATATTACTTGGAGAAGCACGACGATCCGCAGATTCAATAACAGCACGATCGTAGTTCCGAACTCTGTCATGGCTTCTTCCGTGTTCACACGCTTCGACTTGCCCGCAAAAGAATTTTCGATTCAGATCGAAGCCGGTGTCGCTTATCAAACAGACTTGGAAAAAGTAGAATCTATGGCCGTCGATATCGGGAATGAAGTCTTAAGAAAATTCTACGGGTCTTCTTCGACCAGGGAAATTTCCTTCTCTTACCAAAAGTTCGATAAAAGTTCGATCAACTTCAAAATCGATCTTCCCTATCACGATTTTACGGACCAAGTTCCGATCAAACACGAATTCGTTAAACTTCTGCATTCCCGTTTTCAAAAGGAAGGAATCGAACTTCGCCTTTAGAACAAAAGTAAAAATGAACTTCAAAAGAATATTCTACTATTGGAATGTTTTAAGTATCGACATCATCTGCGGCGCGGTGGCCTCCGCTTGGTTCGCCTCTACCACTTTAAATACGAACATGAAGACAGCGTTCTGGCTCTTGCTCCCAACTGCGGTTTGGGTGATCTACAGCTCCGATCATCTGATCGACGGCTGGAAGCTAAAGGAAAAAAGCGCGAACCAAAGGCATAAATTTCATTACAAAAATAGAATATTCTTAAGCGTTATCACAGGCCTTATGGCGATCCTTTGTTTTGTTTGCGGAATTCTATTCTTAAGAGAATGGGTGGTTGTAGTCGCTCTAATTATAGGAGCTTTCGTAATTTTGCACGTTCTCTTTTCCTATCTTCAAGTTTCCTTTTTCTGGAAAGAATGCTCGGTATCGGTTCTTTACACTGCGGGAATTTGGTTCGCTCCGATTCTATCCACGACAAAAAATCGATCGGAAATCTGGCTTCCTTGCTGTTTATTTTTTTTAACCGCACTTTGTAATTCGTTCGTAAATTCTTATATGGAAAGAGAAGTCGATCAAAAAGAAAACGCCGAATCAATCCTGAGGCAGATTTCACCCGGAAATTTAAAGAAATCCGTCTTCGTATTAGCCTTAATCGGAATGGGATTGAATCTTTTTTGGATCGGAAAAAATCATGGATCGATTTTTCCCGAATTTTTTTATCTGAGTTCGGGTTATTGGATACCGGTCAACATTCTTATTTTCGAAAATTCTTTTCAAAAAAACCAGATTTACAGAATCCTCGGCGAAGGTTATTTTATCCTCGCTTGTTTACCCGTCATTTTTCGGAAATTGTTTCCAATTTGACAGGAGAAGGAATTCTTAAAATCCAGCGAAGACTTTCGTAAAACTTCAGGAATTTCAAAATCGGATTCAACCAACCCGTAGTGATACAAAAATACGTATCGTAGGGAGAAGTATGATGAATCTTATGATGTTCCGGACCTAGAATCAGTTTATATTTTTGTAAAGTTTGTATAAAGGCGAAAGGAGAATCCTGGTGCGCCCATTTATGAATCTGGTTGGTCGCAAAAATTCCCCAAAGGAGAAAGAACCAAAACACGGCGAGTAAGAAACTTAACAAGCTGCCCGATTCCCAAAAGAAAACATAATATATTAAAATAGGCAAAGAGACCAAACAATTGTTTCCGTTGGTTTCTATAAAATCATGTCTCGTGATTCCCTTCGGATCCACGTGATGATCTCTAAAAGGAAAAATAAACGCAGGTCCGAAAATAGGGGTTTTTTCAGAACCCACGCTATCTCCTAAAAAGTGGACCAATCCCGAAATAAAATCGGCTCCGAGCCAGGAAAACAAGGCCACCAAAGGTACGATCCAAACCAAGTAAAAATGAGATACGAACGCATTCGAAAAGATCCGGGCAAGTTGATAACCGAGATAAATCGAAAGTAAAACGAAAGCGACGACGCTCAATGTCTCGAAAATTCTATGAATTGTTAGATCCGGTTTTTGAAGTTGAGTTGGTTCTGATTGCATACGATTGCCTAGTGTATTCTTATTATAGATAAGAATTCAGGCGAGATTTTTTCCGAAAAGAAAGCCTTGATTTGAAAAAAACGGAACTTTATAACGGCTCATAATCTCTCTCCTTTGTTTGTGATGAATCCTCGTTCTTTCGATACTCCCCTTCCCGACTTCTTTCCTCCATACAAAATCATCTTTTAGGATTGGCAAATCTTGCGAGACAACTCATTAGAAGACATCAAGAACATAAAAATTCAGATCTTCTTTCACAGATTCGAAACCTTCGTTTTCGTCTCTCGCTCATTCGCCAGCGGTTCTCAAAAATTAAGTCAAATCGGGAAATCCTGACTTTTTAGAGGAATATTCTAATTTTCGAAATAAGTTTGTCATAGTGTTCTATTCGTGCATTCGAGTAGTATAAACGAAAAAAAGATTAAAAATTGCTCCCCAAACCTAAGAATCGTAAAAACTCATACTAGGTTTAACGACGAAAAGGTGATTTATTCATAGCTATATAATAAAGTACCCAATATTTTGCGTTGAAACAGTGCTTTGCGATGAAAATTAACGGTACTCGATTTTATAGAGATCAGCAAAAACATATAAGCTTATCAAAGAGACGTAATCTATGAGAGTTGCTACATTTTGTTATTCACGATTTAACAATCATGATCGTGATTCCTCCCAATGTTTTGGGACAAATCTTAAAATAAGTTTCTTAAAAATTTTTAATATACGGCTGATTTTCTTGATTCTAAACAGCAATTTTGAAACGCTCAATTTTTGACAAATAAGGAAACCCCTTCATGGCAAAGAACTACGTACGATTTTGCATAAAGAATTCAATCGAATGGGGAAAAATCGAAGATAATAAGATTTTTCCCTTAGATTGCGGAAACTCCGCCACGAAAGATTTTTTGGAATATATAAAGAAAAAAAGAAAAATCTCCAAACAAAAACCGATTTCCATCCAAGATGTTTCTATCCTATCTCCGATCACTGCACCTTGCCAAATTCTTTGTCAAGGCGCCAATTATAGACAACACCAAATCGAATCAGGACTCGATCCTGACGATAAGGTATATAACCTATTCTTCACAAAATCGGATGCATCTCTTTCTCCTCCGATAGGAAAGATCGTTCGTCCTTCTCACGTAAAACTTTTAGATTATGAGATCGAACTCGGTCTCGTATTCGGCAAGGCTTTCGATTCGACCTTAAAACTCGATTCCGAACGAATCAAGGAATACATAGCGGCCTTTTTTATGGCAAACGACGTGTCTGCGAGAGACATTCAGCTTTCTCAGATGCAATGGTATAAAGGAAAATCGTATCGAACCTTTTGTCCCGCGGGTCCTTATCTTACGGTTTTAGATCCAGAAGATTTTAATCTACTAAATCTCTTAGAACTGACTCTTCATGTAAACGGTCAAATCAGGCAAAAGGACACCGCTGCAAATCTCGTTTTTAAACCCGCAGAAAGTATCTTAGAACTATCACAGTTTTGTAATGTATCTCCGGGAGACGTGTTATTAACAGGAACGCCTTCCGGGTGTGCGCTTCGAGCTCCAGGAAAATTCATTCAAAAAATTGCAAGTTTCTTACCTGAAAGGAAAAAATGGGATCTTTTTGCCAAGAATCAGGAAAAACGGATTCAGTATTTACGTCCGGGGGACGTCATACGTTCCACAATTCGAACTCCGGATCTTAGAATCGATCTAGGAGAACAAATTTTGAACGTCGTAGGAGAGTAAGTCCGGCTAACCCTTTTAAGATATATGATTGATATCCACAATAAAATACGCGGTCAACAAATACCATCGCGGTAATTCCCACATCCGGTAAAAGACCTACTTTCTAAAATATGTTAGACCATTATTTTCACACTTTCTTGAGTAGAACGGTCGATCCGTAGACAACTTAATAACATAGTAAAATTCAGAAAAGTGAATATATTTTAAAATCGGTTCATCGAGCTGCTTCTAAAAATATACTTTCTAAAAGTTTTCTTCGAGTCCAAGGTATAAAATGACCTTCTGTCTCTAATGCCATCGCAGTAAGCTGTGACCGCGGAACCTGAGTTTTAAAAAATTCCAAATTCTGAAAAGGTACCAAAGAATCTTTCTTTCCATGGATCAAGATCATTTTGCAGGGAATATTTTTCCAGAATTTCTCCAAAATTTCCAGTTGGGATTTGAGGGGAAGCATTTCATCGTTGCTATTTTTGATCTCTCTTGGCAATAAGATTTTAACCCAATTCCAATCCGCGATTTTATTATACCAGCGAATTTCTTCTTCCTTTGAACTCAAAGGCGCCGCAAGAAGAACAAGAACATGAATTTTGTATGCGGAAGTCGTAGCGATTCTTGCCGCGATCGGGCCTCCGTAAGAATGTCCTACGAGTAAAATCCTCACTCCTTTGGATGTTTGAATCGTATTTAAAAAATTATGAATCGCTTTTCCTAAGATATAAGCTTGTTTTTCAACGTCGGGAATCCCTTCGTTCGGTTCCGATTTTCCGAAGCCCGGTCGATCCAGAGCCAATATGCAGTATTTCGCAGTTAAAATTTTGCTTCCCAAATACCAAGAGTAATTTTGCCATCCTCCCGGAGAACCGTGTATGAATATTAAAATATTCTGATTATTTGATTCACAACCGACGGCAACTCCATAAAACCTCTTCCCTTCTGCGTTTAAATAAAGTTCCCGAAGCTTCGCTCCGGATCCCTCAAGCTGAGTTATACTCTCTTCCGGCTGTTTTTTGAGATCTTCCGGTATAGAACAAAAAATTCCTGAAAAAAAGAGCCACGTTGAAAAGAAAAGGAATATGACTGAAGTCAATGGCATATAAGAAAATCCTAAAAATTTTTTCTTAGGGGGAAAATTCCCCCTTTTGGATCCGAGCATAAAGTCCGCGAAAAGTTTGATTTGGTTTTAACTCGTCCTGAGGATCGTGTAATTCTTCCCTGATTTTTTTTACAAGATACATGTCGATTTCACCTTTGTTTTTCGCTTTAATTTTCCCCCTGTGTTCGCAAACAAAAAAATCCTTAATCTTCTCGTAAGTTTCGCTTGATATATTCACTTCTCCGGGAATGCCGGAACTTTCCATGCGGCTTGCGGTGTTGACCGAATCTCCCCATATATCGTAGGCGAATTTTTCGGTTCCAACCACGCCGGCAACCACCGAACCCGTATGTATCCCAAGTCTAAGCTCCCAATAGGGTTGATGATCGATTTCCCTTTCTCGTTTTTTGAGGCGCATGAATTTTTGAAATTCAAGCCCACATAACACTGCGTCTATGGAATGAGTGTTATTTACAAGGGGAAGTCCGCCAGCGGCCATGTAGGCGTCTCCGATCGTTTTGATTTTTTCCATTCCGTGATTTTTAATGATGGAATCGAACTTCCGAAAAAAAAGATCAAGTTCGTTTAACAATTCCTCCGGCGACATCGTTTCCGCGATTTTCGTAAATCCGGCCATATCGGTAAAAAGCACCGTAACGCTCTCGTAACGTATGGGAATCACAAAATCGTTCTTCTTTAATTCTTCCGCGACAGTTTCGGGAAGAATGCTAAGCAGAAGCGAATCGGATTTTTTTCTTTCTATGTTCAAATTTCTCGTCAGGATAAAAATCAAAAGTCCGGTTAAAATCTGAACGAATAAATAATTTCCACCCGCGTCCAGATAACGTTCGGCCTCATTCGGATACATTTTAACGAGACCCCGATGAAAATATTCGATTCCATACAGAAACACACTTACGGCGGCATAAACCAAATAGACGATCCAAACGTTATGATTTCTAAGTAGAATCGTCGCGATCACAAGAGCGGGAATGAAATAGTAATGATTACCTCCTATCGAACCTCCGTTAAAGAACCACATCGAAGAAAGATAAACGAGAATGATAAGATTAAAGGGCCAAAACAACGAATAATAGATACTTTTCATTCTCGAAAGAAAATACATTCCGATAAGAAGAATTCCCGAAATGAAATTTAGAAGAAAAATCACAATAAAGTTTTCCAGATAAAAGGAAGAGAACGCGCCGAAAATGTTCAAGGCCCCGTTTACGAACGCGACCGTATTGAAAAGTCTATGTTCAAGGGATTTTCTTTTAGGATCACCGAACATAAAATAAACGATCTTAAGAACTTTGTCGCCCATGATTCTCACCTCATCCGCTCACGATTTGAAACGAAATCTTTTTGCCATAGTGTAATTTCGCAAACCATACTTTCAATTTTTAGATAATTCAAAAATTCACTCGTTCAATTGTTCCGACAAACGACTCGAAACAAAAATCACCTTGATTTTCAAACTTTGCTTTACGTTCTTTCGGAAGCATTTCGGAAATATAGTAATTGCGTCTCAGACATTTTCAAATCATCAATTCAAGACTCACGATGATGCAAACGGATATATAAAACTTTTTCAATCCGATCGATCGTTTATCTTTCGATTGCCTCCGTAAAAACGAATTACGGTTTTTATAATTTCACTTAAATTCGTTTTGGGAATCCCCCGTCCCCGATTTTCAGAGCCGATTTGAAAAAGCAAATTCCATTGTTTGAACAAAATCGCGTACATTTCCCAAAGAGAAAAATCGGGATCGTACAGATTCGTGGATTCGGAGGTGACTCCGTTCAGTTCCACAATTCCAAATTCTTTTCCCATTTTCAATTTTTCATCGGATCGATAACGAATATCGTATCTTCCGAAATAAAACCCGGAAAACGTTTTTGAAATTTGATCGATCTTTTGGGTAAGTTCTTCCGTGATTAAATAACTTCCGTCCGTAAAGAGAGTGCCTTGACAATGATTCCCCGCTTCGGCTAACCTTCTCTTTTCTCCTTTGGGCAGAACGGTCTCCCACTCTCTAATATGCCTTTCACGAAAGACCTTCCATTGGTATCGAAACCTAGGATGTTCTAAAATCAATTTTCCCAAACTGTCCGTACCGTTTCCCTCAAGAATCGGAAATGTTTTTCTTGTAATCGATAGAATTTTTCCCTTATCCTCTTTCGGAAAACGATAATAGAAAATTCCGGCCTCCTGCGGACCGGGATGATACTCCTGTACGATCAAGTCCACATTGGTTCCTTTCAGATATTCAAAGATCTCGTTCTCGCTTTTTACGAGCTTAACCCCGGAACCTCTTTGACCGGCATCCGGTTTAAGTATATAAGGAAATTTGAATTTTTCTTTAAACGTTTTTCGATTTACGAATTCGAATTCTTTTCGTAGATCCGATTCGACTCTGGATACTTTTAAAAACCTCAATACATGTTCGGAATCTATACTTTTCAAAATTTGTTCCTTGGATTCCCCGATCAAACCGCCGAGAGGAATCCCCGGATTGGCCGCACAAATCGTTCCGAATCCCTTGTAGCGAACCGTCAGATAAACGATATAGGGAACGACCGGAGCGTAAAAGAGCCAAGCCGGCCAAAATTCAGGTCGAATTAATTTTTTAATCCGTATTTTCCAGAAAGTAATTTTAAGTTTTGTCCAGAGACCCAAGGCTTCCATTGAAAAGATTCAGTTATACTGATTCAACAAGATTCGTTTCGAATTTCCTCAAGACAAATTCTTATGATTCGGAACGTTTAGTTCGTATATCTTTTTTCTGGAATTGGAGAGTCGATAGAGCGACTCCGAATTCTTCCGGTAAAGATACATTTCGTAAGAAACACTCCACACAAAGTTTGATAATTGCCATATGATGAATCGTATGATCCTGAACATATAAAAATTCCCGTTTAAGATTAGTTACAGTTTTTCCTTCGAGTCCCGTATTCGGATCGATAAGATATGCAAGTTCTATGATTTTGTTTTCGTCGATTTGCTCGAGCTTTCCTAATAGTTCGAAAATTTTATCTCTCGCGGCAAGAGGGGAGATTTCATAAAGCGGATCTCGTTTTCTTCGATCGTAAAATACGTTTGAAGTTTCAAGTCCGACGGTTAAATTTTCCAGAACCTCGATACAATGTCGAACGTGTTTCCCGATGCTTAAATCCGTCGATTGCGTGATATTTTTCGAATATTCCTCTTCTTTTACGACGGATAAAAAATCGGCAAGTTGGCCGAACGTATATTGAATATTTTTATATTGCGGGGATAACATCACGAAGTTCTTCGGGAGAAAACCTTCGAGGTTACAGGATGTGAAAGATTTTTCCTAAGAGCAAATGTAAATCTTAAGTTCTTATTTCAAAGAAAACTTACGGCTTATCAGAAAATTCAAATTTGCTATTATAAACAGACAAACTCAATGCTAAACTTTAACATTTTCCTCCATCAACAGTAAACCCAACGCAACCTTTTTATGGATTGGTTGGGCGGGTTGTTCTAATCTTCTTGGGTTTGTAAGGAAAACCTTCCGATCTCAAGAACCGTGTAACGGGTTTCCGCTCCCGTAAGATTCAAAACCGCAGAGTCCCCTACCTTTTTACCAAGTAAGGATTTAGCGAGAGGAGATTGATAGCTGATGATGTGTTTTTCCGTATCCGCATCCCAGGCGCCCAAAATAGAATAGGCTACCACTTCTCCGGTAGATTCGTTTTTGAGTTTTGCGGTAACCCCTATATTGATCTTGTCTGTTTTGACGTTAGTAAGATCCAGAATAATCGCACTCTTAATTTCCGCCTCGAGTCTTTTGATAGCGGCTTGCAACTGAACCTGACGTTCCATCGCGGCTTTGTATTCCGCGTTTTCCCGCAAGTCCCCTCTTTCTTGAGCTTCTCCGATATCCTTGGAGTTTTCCGGCATCTCGACATTGAGAAGATGTTCGAACTCTTCCTTCTTACGATTGAGAGCTCGCCTTGTGACCAAAATCGCACCTTCCGGAATCCGGTTGAGAATGTCGTCGTCCTCTTCATCTTCGTCCTCGTCTTCTTCCCAAGCGATGTCCGGTTTCAACTCTACGATCAAAGAATACAGACGTTCCTTTTCAAGATCAGTAAAATAAGGAACCTCTTTGTAAAGAGCGTATAACTTTCTAATGTATTCGGAGTCT
>NZ_CP040840.1:812500-847500 GCF_006874765.1 Leptospira weilii | reverse complement strand
TTCGCTGATCTTAGAAAGTCCGGATTCTGCAAGTTCAATCCTTATATGGAAATCGGGTTCTTTTTGAACTCTTTGGAATAATTCGCTTTCTTCCGAATCCGTAAGTGCGGTCGGCTCTTCGTATCCTTCTTGAATTCTTTCCTTCCATAACGCCCCGGCTTCTTTGTTTAAATCATTTTCGTTTGAAAAAGTTTTCGTGTCTATCTTTCTTGTTTTTCCTATCTCACCCAATGTCGTCACGAGTAAGTTTTTGAAAATTTCCTGTTGCCAAAACGTTCCGAGTTTTTTATTAATTAAGTATTTTCTAATATTCATATATTCCCAATTCCTTGATTGACGTTGTAGTTTTTATTTCTGAATCGCAAGACTTTATAAAACCTAAAAGTTATATCCCAAAACTAAATCAGAACCTTCCGACTTGATCTTTCTAATAAAGTACAGTTAAATTTTGGGACACACACTGTAAACTCATCTTTCCTTGCCGAAAAACTTCCCCAAAAAAATACAAACAAACCAGGAATAGTTCAGAAAGAACAAACCCGAAAGTCCGTACATTCCGGCTCGAATAAGTTTCTTTTCCGGGTCGGAAATCGGCCGAAAAATCATGGGATATTCCGGAATGGAAAATTTATAAATCCTTCCCGCATCCTGAACGGAAAGTTTATAATAGGAATATAAGGAATGCGTTTTTAAACTTTCCCCCCAAAAAAAGACGGAATTTCCCCAGACACAATTCGGAAGCTCCATCCTCCCACATGCAATCCAAACGTAAATCGGATCCCCTTCTTTCCAATTCGCAGAAACGAGAGGAGCCACGTGAAAATAAATCGTCTTTGTATGATTTGGCTCCGTCTTTACTTTGCGTACCGCAGACCTCGATGAGACATAGTTGGTAAGAATTTTGACTCCTCGAAAGATAAGAATTCGGTCATTCCCGAATTCTTCGCCTTGTGCAAGATGAGCGTTTTTCCCGATCGGAATTCCAAGAAAGAATCCAATGCTATGACCGATATAAAATGCAGAAACTCCCGCCGAAAGTAGACCCAAAAATAAAGCGATATAAAGCAAGTTACCAAATTTCGCACTGAGTCGGATGACTAAAAAAAGAAGTGGGAGAAATAGAAATAATAGTAAGATCGTCGTGAGTAAAACGGAACCGTAAATTCCCAAAGGAATAAAAAGAAGCGCCATTCCGTCCACAAGGCAAAATCCGATCAACAACAGTTGCCAGAGAGAATTTTGCGAGGGCGGCTCCGGTGGGAAAGGGCGATCTCCTGTTTTTACAAGCGCAAAAATCATAACTCATTCGACAATCAGTTTCTGGTTCAATTGTGACCAAATTTGTTGAATACGATCAATCTGTTTTTCCGGCCCGGCTACGGAGAACAGAAGTCCGCGATTCTCCCGTAAATAATATTTTTCCAAAAAAATCATGGAGACCTTTCTTCCATCCTTATGGAAGTAATCAAAACGACTAACGTAATAATCTTCCTCCTTTCTTCTTCGGAAATTTGTTTCCCGGATGGTTCGAGGATTGACTCCCCGTTTGAGATCCCAGAGTTGAAAATAATTTTTGGAATTATAAACTGCAGCAATCGGATGATATGTGAGTCCGATTGTGAACAGAATCCTATCCGGTCTGTAGTAAAGAAATTTTTCGGATTGGGATCGATATATTTTTTCCCATTCCTCTTTCTGCGAAAATCCTTTTTTGTCTCCGGGCTCGATCTTTGTTGTTTCGGCAGTAGCATATTCCCCCTCTTTCTCTTGTTCTTTCAATGGAATCGATTGATAATACCTTCGAATCTTCCAGACGTGATCCTCTTCCCTTCCGCTTTCAGGAGTTTCCGGTTCCGGAAAATAATGTTTCCAATCGTCTGTCGTCTCCAATGAGAACCGGAAAGAATCACTTTCAATTTTTAGAATATTCTTTTTTGTGCATCCGTATGGATCGGTGAGATCGTCCACCTCTCCTCTTTTGTGAGCCATATGTTTCATCAAACGACTCAGTTCCTCAGTAGCGCTTCGATAACCTTCGGGAACTAGTTTTCCAAATTGAAATCGATAACAAAGTCCGATACCCTTCAACAAACGAATCGCAGAATACGGTTCTCCATGTTCCGCCAAAGCCCTTGCTTCGCTTTCGTGCACATCGAGTTCGGAAACGTCCGGAAAAACTTCCCTAAAATCGCGGTCTATCAAGAATTCCACCCTTCCGTCTTTGTAAAAACGATAATTTCTTCCGTGCAGATCCGTCTTCCAAACGAAATGGGGATTTGGTCGAAAATATCTCATCACTCGGTTGTAAAGTACGGCTTCTTTTTGTTCCTGATCCTCGTACCAAGTACCTCGTAGCAATGGATCCGTGGGAGCAGTCGCCTGAGTTTGCGACCGAATTTGTAAGGTCATCGGTAGGATAGACAATATCCCTAAACTGAATATTCTAATTTTTAGATACATTTGTATCACTCTTTTCCTACTTACATTCCCCACATTTTCGCTTTTGGGAAGCTTTGGCTTTAACTTTTTTAATTTCCTTTTATGGATAGGTCTTAGGGGTCAGATGTCAGAAATCAGTGGATAGTCTGACCTTGCCTAGGAGACGTTGACAAGAGGTTCGAGTGAGCCTTAGCGAACGTCCCGCGAACCGAAGTGGCAAAGCAATGTGGCTTTAGCCCGAAGTGAGAGTCGCATGAGCAATCTCGAACGAAGCGAGGAGACGAAGTTAGACGCCGTCGGAATCTTTTAAAGCCAGTTTTCAATTTTAATTTCTTTAATCCGAGTAAATTCTTTTTCATTGTTTGTTACAAGCGTAAGTTTATTCGATAATGCCTGAGAAGCGATTAGAAGATCGAAAGGACCAATTGGTTTCCCTACTCTTTCTAATTCTACTCGAACTTTTGCAGCTTTATTCGTATCTTCACTAACAAACGGAAGAATATTCAAATAACTTAAAAATTCTTCTAAGACTTTCAGATTTCTTTCAAAATGAAGACTCTTCTGAACACCGTATTTTAATTCAAATTCCGTAATTGATGAAATGAAAATATTCTCTAATTTAATCTTTTTAAATTTCTTATAAACAGATTCCGGCTTTTGATTAATTATATAGATACAGATATTCGTATCCAACAAGTATTGAGTCATATTCTATTTCGTTTATCGTAGCCATTTGGTTGATTCCGATCAATAAGCAGATCTTCAGAAAAATTATTAACCGTATTCCAAAATCGATCAACCGCATCGTCTATTGGCGTTAAAATGACGTTATCGCCATCTTTTCGTATATAAACTTCTTTACCCTTAAAACGATAGTCCTTTGGTAAACGTATTGCTTGGCTGTCGCCATTTTTAAAAATTTTAGCTTTATTCATATATATTTAATTATATATATAATTGCAATTGAGTCAATAGTTTTTTGAAGCTATTAAATAACGTGAGCAGGGTCGTAAGGGAGAAAAAAAGGGAAAGATCTTGTACTCAAAGCGCCAGATCACATATTGAACCAAATTTCCAGCAAGAAAAGGTAAAATATGGATCTGACAGAGATATTTTGTGCGATAGACGATTATTGTACACAACAAAAAATAAACTGGAATGTGAAAACACTTTTGTCCGGTGGTTCGAAAGAGAAACCGAAAATTTCAGTTAAGCCTGAGTGAAGTAGCAACAATTGCGGTTTATTTTCATCTTTCTCATTATAGAGAATTTAAAAATTTCTATTTGATAGAAATAAAAAAGAATCTAAAATCCGAATTTCCAAAAGCTGTAAGTTACAATCGTTTTGTTGAACTGATGCCTAACGCGTTACCTGTCATAGCTTCCTTTCTATCCAATACTTGTATGGGAAAATGTTCCGGAATTTCTTTCATTGATTCTACGATTCTTTGGAGTATGCGATAACAGAAGAATCCATTCTCATAAGAACCTGTCCAGGTTCCTATTTGTTCTTACGGAAAAAACCGAACCGAACAGAACCTTGCAGCTTGACTCTTTGGTAAAGTAAAATGAAGTTTTAGAATACGCTGTAAAGTATTTAAAGATACCGCACAACGAGGGAAATCAAGCACAGGCTTGGCTTTAAATTGCATTTAATCGTAAATGATCAAGGTGAAATCTTATCATTTATGAAACCTCCTGGAAACGTGGATGATAGAAATTCGAAAGTGATTTTTCCACTTGTTAAGAATATTCACGATAAGAACCTGCCCCACCAGTTCTTTCTTATGGAAAAAACTGATGATGACAGAACCTTGCAGCTTGATCTTTCTGATAAAGTAAAATAAAGTTTTGGATGCGCTGTAAACTTTTTGGAGATAGAGGTTATATCAGTCAATCTTTGTTTGAAAGTCTTTATGAAAAGGGAATTCAACTCATTACAAAATTAAAAAAGAATATGAAAATAAATGAATGCCCTTAGTCGACAAAATTCTTTTAAGAAAAAGAGCTATCATTGAATCCGTAAATGATGAACTCAAAAATATCTGTCAGATTCAACATACTAGACATCGAAGCTTTTTCAATTGGGCCGTTAATCTATTAAGCGGTTTAGTTGCATATTCCTTTTTTCCAAAAAAACCCTTCTTTGAATTTGAGGTCAAAAGACAATTTACAACTTTTACTCTCTAATTAGGCCGAACTCACGTTAGTTAGAACTTGATCTCACGTTACTTAAAAATAGATAACTGAACTCCCCCCGAAAAAACGAACAACGGCTACGCGGAGTTTTTAACTCGAAACTCGTCTCAAGCGCTCAAAATCAGATCTATAACGATCTTTCCGTCGACTTCGCCGGTCACGGGATTCATCGCCCTTTCCGGATGAGGCATCATTCCGGCAACCTTGAAATTTTTGGACGTGATTCCCGCAATTGCTCCGAGAGAACCGTTCGGATTTTCCCCGAAGTAACGAAATAAAATTCTCTCTTCGTCTTCGAGTTGTTTGATAACGTCGGATGTCGCATAATAACAACCGTCCGCGTGAGCGATCGGAATTTTCAATTCTTTTCGAGAATCGAGAGACGCGGTCACCGGGTTTGCGGAAGAACCTTTTTTCAAGGTCACGGTTTTGCAAATGTACTTGAGAGTTTTATTTCTTGTGAGAGCCCCGGGTAAAAACTCCGCTTCCGTAAGAATTTGAAAGCCGTTGCAGATCCCGAAAAGTTTTCCTCCCTTGTCCACATGCTCCTTAACGGACTTCATCACCGGAGAAAAACCCGCCATCGCACCGGAACGAAGATAATCCCCGTAAGAGAAACCTCCCGGAAGAATCACCAACTCGTATTTTTTGCTGAACTGATCTCTGTGCCAGACTCGATCCACTTCCGCTTCGTATTGATCCCTTAAAACTCGGTAGATATCCGAATCACAATTGGAACCCGGAAAAGTGACGATCGCAACTTTCATATTTTTTGAATATTCAGAGAATATGTTTCTATTACATGATTGACGAGAATCTTATCGCAAAGTCTTTCCACATCCTTTTTAGCCGCTTCTTCGTTTGGAGCGTCGATTTTGAGTTCGATATACTTGCCGACTCTCACGTCTCGAACGGATTTTTCTCCGACTTCGGAGAGAACTTTTTTTACCGTACTTCCTTGCGGATCCAAAACGGATTCCTTAAGGACTACTTGGATTTTTGCGATATACATGAAAGAATGAGATCCTCTATCTTCTGATATTTTTCTCTCAGCTCTTGAATAAGTTCCGCCGGGAGACCGGGCGCGGGGGACATCTTGTTCCAACTCGTGGTTTCCAGATAATTCCTAAGAATCTGTTTGTCCAAGCTCGGCGGAGAAATTCCGACAGAATACGTATCCGCAGACCAATACCGGGAAGAATCCGGAGTCAAAAGCTCGTCAATCAGAATGACTTGTCCGTCCAAAATTCCAAACTCGAATTTAGTATCACAAAGAATGATTCCCGCACTATCTACCACTTCAGAGGCACGCAGGAAAATGGAAATCGATTTTTCTTTCAGAATCTCGAACAGTTCCTTTCCGATCCGATTCTCCATTTCTTTTTCCGAGATATTCTCATCATGACCTTGATCGTTTTTGACCGCGGGAGTAAAAACCGGCTCGGGAAGTTTTGCGGATTCTTTCAAACCTGAGGGAAGTTTTACGCCCGCAAGAGTTCCCTCGTTCCTGTATTCCTTCCAACCGGAACCCGCGATATAACCGCGAACCACACATTCGTAGTCAATCCGTTTGCACTTTTTTACAAGAACCGACCGGCCCTTCAATTCCTCACGGCCTCGAAAGGGAAAAGGAAAATTCTCCACGTCCGTTTCCAAAATATGATTGGGGACGTTTTTAAAAAATTCAAACCAAGAAGCGGAAATCCGATTGAGAACCTTTCCTTTGTTTGGCACGGCCTGCGGAAAAACGACGTCGAAAGCGGAAATACGATCCGAAGAGGAAAGAATCAGTTTATCACCGAGATCGTAAATATCCCTAACTTTTCCCCGATAGGAAGGATTCGGCAAATTCATAGTTTCAATACCATCATAGCGATATCGTCATCATTCGTGCCTCTGTCCGAATGCGCAAGAATGGATTCCATCATAGAAACGAGAATATCCCCCTCCTTGGAAATATTTTCTTGAAAGATTTTTTTCAATTTTTCTTCCCCGAGAATGTTCATACTCTTGTCGGTGATCTCGGTCGCGCCGTCCGTATAAAGAAGAAGATAGGAACCTTTCTCAAACTGAACGGATTTGAATTCTTCTTTTACGTTGATTTCAATCGGAATGATGAGAGGTCCCATTCCGGAAAGAGTTGTAACTTCTCCATTTTGATAGAGGATCGGAGGAGGATGACCTCCGTTCGAATATTCGAAGCTCAGGTCCTTGTTTAAGATTCCGTAAAAGAACGTAATCGAAAATTCGTCGGGAAGAATTTTCTCAAGATTATAGCGAAGTGTCTGCACCTTCTCTTGCAAACTTTGATCCGGAGAAAGACTGGAGACCTGCATCTTGAGCATCGCGGCGAGCAAGGCCGCGGAAGGACCGTGACCGGAACAATCGGCGATAAAAATATGGAGAGAATCGTTTTCAACCCAAGCGTCCGTGTAATCCCCGCCGATCTGCATCAGAGGTTGAAAGATCGTACTTAAGCTGATTCCGTTCCATTCCAATTCTTTTTCGGGGAGAAGTTCCTGCTGAACTTTCCTCGCCATGATAAGTTCCCTCTCGTAATTTCTTTTTTGTTCTAAAACCTCGTCTTGAAGAATTTTAATTCGAATGAAAGCGCGAATTTTAGCGACCAATTCCTTCGGCTGAAACGGTTTGTGGATGAAGTCGTCTCCGCCGTGAGAAATTGCCTCGTCGAAACCTACTTCGCGATTGATCCCAGTGATAAAAAGAATGGGAAGAAGTTTGAATCTTTCGATTTCTCTGAGTTCTTTACAAAAGGAAAAACCGTCTTGGTCGGGCATACTTACGTCCAACAAAAGCACGTCCACTCGATTCGTAAGAAGAACACTACGCGCGTCGGCGGCGGACTCGGCCGTAAAAATCTGAAAGCCCAAAGGTTTGAGGGTATGTACGATCAACTTTAGATTTATCTCGGAATCGTCGACCGCAAGAACCGTATACAGACTATAATTCGGAGAGGACAAAGTTTTTTACTCTTCCCTTTCCGGTAAATTCTCGCGAAGATCTTCGATCTTAGACAAACGATAAGCGAAACGGAATAATACCAAAAATAGAATATGATACGCAAGAACTCCTATCCAGAAACTCAGACGGATGTCGGAATCCATTCCCCCCTTTCCAAGAATCGACTCGGGATGATTCCCCGGATTATCCATCCAACGAATCGCCCCCCAGGTGATAACTGCGTTCACGGCACAGAGAATACTCAGAAAAGCGGAGAATATTTTTTTCTTGGAAGCGTCGGCGATCAATATTCGAAAAACAAAATATGCAATCAAGCTAATAAACAAAACCGTAAACGATTGAAGTCTCGCATCGGTCTTATCCCAGGGAACTCCCCAGGCGCTCAGCGCCCAAATTCTTCCCGAAAATATCACCCCCACTGCAAACAAAAGAGCGATCTGATTTGCCGAAAGAGAAAGCAAATCCCATTTGGATTCTTTTCGAACCAGATAAAGAACCGCGAAAACGAGAGAAAAAATCGGACCGTAAAGAGCAACCCAAGCGACCGGAACGTGAAAGTAAAAAATTCTGTGGGCCGTTCCTTGTTGTAAGATCACGTTCGGGTAATTGAGCGACAATAAAACGGCGGCCGGGAAACCTATTAAAAAAACCGCAGACAAGACCCAATCCCAAACGGGATGAGCGATACGAATTTTCATACGAAATAGAGTATTCGTAATAATGTCGGTGGAATCAAGAAAGATTCTTCGATTCTTTAAGGTTCGTCTCCGGAAAGTTCCAAAAGTAGAATTCCGATTCCAGCGTAAAAAATACAAAACGAAAGTAGGATGGCAATTCCGGGAATCGGATCAAACACGGGCATTCTTTCCAGTTTTCTTTCCGCTTCCATTCCGAAAAGAAGGACCGGAATCGTAAACGGGATCATCAAAAGCGGAAGCAGAATTTCCTTGAGCCTGGAAGAGTCGCTGATATGACTCAAAGCGACTCCCAAAAAAGAAATACAAAGAACTCCGGGCAAAAAGAAAATCAGATTTACTGTGAGATCTTTCCAACTCAGAGGGAACGTTTGAAAGAAAACGGATAATAAAATCATTAAGTAAACGGCGGCAATCGTAAGCCCCGCAAAAACCGCGAGAGACTTGGAAAGAAAACGCATCCAAATCGGAAGGAAAAGAGAACTGATTCTTCCTCCGCCGTTTTCCCGTTCTTCCCAAGAGGACTGGCCGATAAAAACATAAGAAGTAAGGAACAAAACGGACCATTTGATTCCGATCAGAGTCTGACGATCGAGTTTTCCGGTCTGTTCCAACGCATAATTGAAAATGAATACGATCGAAGTGATCAAAACGAGAATAGACAATATTCCGTTGACCGCCCTTCCCAATAACAGAAATTCCTTATGGAGCAGAAAGAACAGAGGTTTCAAGATTCCCCTCCTTTAGAGTCAACGACTTTGTTTGGCGAGAAAAAGGAATGCGGGGATCGTGAGTCACGAGCAACACCGCGGAATTTAGAGAATATTCCTCCAAAACATAAATCGCGGTTTCGAGTCCGGATTGATCGAGCGCGGTAAACGGTTCATCCAAAAGTATCAAGTCCCCTCCGGTCAAAAGCGCTCGCACCAAAGCGGCCTTTTGCCTCATTCCTCTGGAAAAGGTAAAGATCGGATCTTGTTTTCTCGTCCAGAGCTGGAACGACTTCAAAAGAGCGCCAACTTTATCTTTCGAATATTCCATTTTTGCGATGGAAAGAAAATAACGAAGATTTTCCTCGAGACTGAGAGAGGTATAAAGTCCGAGTTCGTGACCTAGGTAAGAAATTCGAGGCTTTGTCGATTCGGAGTCCATAAAAGAAAAAGAATCCTTATGACGTTCGTGATTGAGAATCGCTCTGAGAAGAGTTGTTTTTCCGGCCCCGTTGTCTCCTCGAAGTAGTACGAGTTCCCCGCGGAAAAGAGAAAATGAAATCTGTTTGAGAATCCGTTTTTTTCCGATAGAATAAGATAGGTCTTTACAGACGAAAAGCGCTCGTTCATTGAATGTCAAAACGGTTCCTCTTATGAAACCAGAGTCTCTTCAGAAACGGAATTTACAATGCGTTTTTTCTAGTGGATAGGTACTAGGAGTCAGTGGTTAGGAGTCAGTGGTTAGGAATCAGTGGTTAGGTGTCAGTGGATAGGAATCAGTGGTTAGGAATCAGTGGTTAGGAGTCAGTGGTTAGGAGTCAGTGGTTAGGAGTCAGTGGTTAGGAGTCAGTGGTTAGGAGTCAGTGGTTAGGAATCAGTGGTTAGGAATCAGTGGTTAGGTGTCAGTGGATAGGAATCAGTGGTTAGGAATCAGTGGTTAGGAATCAGTGGTTAGGAATCAGTGGTTAGGAATCAGTGGTTAGGTGTCAGTGGTTAGGTGTCAGTGGTTAGGAGTCAGTGGTTAGGAGTCAGTGGTTAGGAGTCAGTGGTTAGGAATCAGTGGTTAGGAATCAGTGGTTAGGTGTTACTCATAAATTAAGAAGGCTTTTGGGATCAAAAACTGATATTTTTCAAGTGTTCCGACAAGAATGAGGCTTTTTACTTGAGAAGTATCATTTTCTGATAGAGAAAAATTTCCCAAACCTTTCCACCCAAAAATAAGGGGAAACTTAGGCACAACACTTCCTAAACTCAGTAAACACCTTCCTATGGGTCGGTGTTTAGGGCGCGTTGTGGGAACTAAGTTTCACGGGGGATTTGTCGTAACTCCGACAGATTTATCTTCGGATTCAAGTACTTGTGGGTAACGTTATGGTGTTAGTGGATAGGTGTAGCTTGAATCCCTTTTACTTTTTATGTCGGAAAATTCTTTGTCCTTTCTTGTCCCTTCTCTCTTATTTACCATTGCTCATTCTCGTTTTTACCGACAAAAGCGTCGAAGCGCAGATCCAAATCGGCGGTCAATACTATTCCGGTTTACTTTGGGGAGAAAATGAAATTCTTTCTTCCGAATACTACAACGACGGTTCTTTTTTAAGAACGGATCAGGACTTTATTCTCGCGGCGGGAAGAAACTGGAAAGGAGATCCTCCTCCTTCCCGGGGAAGTTTTTTATTCGAAAAAAAAGAAATTTATAACAGCGGGCTTTTTAACAACGAAGCGGTTTCTCTTTTGGAAAAAGGAAAAACCGAAGACAGGCTCAGAGCAATTTCCATGTTGGAAGAAGGTGTTCGCTTCGATCCTAAATTTTTTCCTTTCCGCTACAACTTAGGCCGCGCATATCACCTGGAAAAAAAATATCAAAAGTCCATCATACAATTCGAATACGCAAGCGCGGAAATACCGGAATATTACAGAACCTTCATTCACTTGGGAACGTTGTATGAAATTATACGAGAACCGATCAACGCCACGATTCTCTGGAAAAAAGCGGTGTCGCTTAACAAATTTCACACGGAAGCCCTTCTCCTCTTGGCAGACCACTACATCCGAACCGATCTCAAAAACCGCGCTCTCATTTACATCAAAGAAGCCGCAAAAATCGACGAACAAAGTCCGGACGCGAGAATGGGAAGAGCGAGAATAGAGCTTCTTTCCTCCAAGGATCTTTATGCTTATAAAATTTTTAAGAACACGGAACTTGTGGACGATTTGGGACAGAAGAAACAATACAATAAAAAATTTCATTTTTTTTATGCCGAAACCGCCAGTAAAGTAGGCGATTATGTCACGGCGGCGGACCAATACGAACAACTTCTAAAATATCCGAACGATCCGTTCTTCTCCGAATTCTCGTATAAGGTGATCGAAAGAAGAAGAGATCTCGCAAAACGTTTTGCCGAAATCAAGTCCATGGAAGAAGAAAACAAAACCGAATGAAAAAGGTTTGCTTTTTTCAATTTTTCTCCGTTATTTTGAGCTTGGAGGAATTTATGAAAAAAATCACCTGGCTCACAATCCTGTTTATCCTCCTTAACATTCCTGCATTTGCGCAGAATAAAGAGAAAGGACAGGCGGACCTGAGCCGTTCCGATGTATTTTCCGAACAGGGAAGTTCTTACACGAAATCCCTTCAGAAAATCGTCAGAGATCTGGAAACCACGATCAATGAGAGACTTACGGATTTAGAGAAGAAACATTCTCTTCTCGTAATTCTGAGACCGGAACTGGAAAAGGTGCAAACAATCGTCACGGAAGACATTCCTTTTACTTTCGACGAGGGGTACGAGAGCAACCTGCTCAAATACGTTCGTTTTAAGTTTGAGGGCGGCAAAATCAAGGAAGTTGAACTTGCCTCCGAGAAAAAAAGAATTCAGTACGAATTCGCTTTTGAAAATAAAAGACTGATTTTCTCTCCTCCGGACGTATTGGCATCTCAGGTCAAACTCGAAAGATTCGACAAAATAGAGAACACCAAAGTGGGTGATATATCTCTGGAAAATCAGATCAAAGCGCTTAGACTTTTAGAGTCCAGCCTCAGATCCTCGATTTACCGGATCGATATCATGATCGCTTTATACAAAGACAAAAAAGACAGAAAAAATCTCTATCAGATCGATATTTGATCAAACGCGGAGGGAGCTCAAATCGGTCGCGCGAATGAGTTCCCCCGTAAAAGAACTTTTATAATTCCCGAGCACTTCTTCCGTCTTCCCGAAATCGATTAATTTACCTTTTTCTAATATTCCAATTTGATCGCAGAATTTCTTCGCGGTCCTCAAGCTGTGTGTGATGAGAAGAATCGTAATTTTCTTTTCATTCGAAACTCTTTTCAAAAAAAACAGAACCTCGCCGAGAAGAATCGGATCGAGCGCGCCTAATGCCTCGTCCAATAAAAGAATCTTCGGTGTTGCGAGTAACGCGCGTAAAATCGCGGCGCGTTGAAGTTCTCCGCCGGAAAAAGAAAGGACGTTTCGATTCAGATTCTTACCGGATAACTGAAACGATTGCAGCAAATCTTGAAAAGATTTTTCTCCTCTCTCTGCGATTTCTCCTCCGAGAACCCGAAGCGGCTCCTTGAGAGCCTTTTCCAAAGACCAAGTCGGATTAAAACTTGCCACGGGATCTTGAAAGACAGGTTGCAACTCATGGATCGGAATTTCTTTTCGGTCCTTTCCGAAAATGAAAATCGATCCGCTTTGTTTTGAATTTTTAACTGCGGGAACTCCTAATACCGCGCGGAAAAGAGATGTTTTTCCGGAGCCCGAACGTCCTAAAATTCCCAGAATCGTTCCAGAATCTACTTCAAACGAAACGGAATCCAAAATCGTTCTTCGGTTCAACTGGAGATTTAGTTTTCGAACTTCTATAGCTTTATCGGGCATTTTCTCCAATTTAAGACGATCCGAAAACTGGTAAACGCCTAATTTACAAGATCCTAAGATTCGCAAATCCAAACGCGTTACCGATCCCTATAAAATAGAATACCGTCAATACAACACGATTCTCAAAATGAATATTTTAAAATATACAAAAAATATAATATGTTTCTTTGCAAATTGGAACGGCTCCGCCTTCGATCAAAATTCTTTCACTTTTGATTTCGATCGAATTGGAAAAATTTCAATTTCTTCAAAACCCGAGGAGCTTAATCGATCCCTTAAGTAACACGGATTTCGAATTTGTTCGATTGGTTTGCGGCTCGGGGATTTGCCTTACGGAGTTCTTGCTCGCGGGGGAGGAGCTTCAAAGTTTTGCGGGAGTTTCCACTTTTAAGAACCCGATTCCGCTCTTCCTACAGAAAAATAAGAGTTTATCCAAAACCGCTTATTCACACCAAATCTGCTTATTTACAATCAGATGAGGCACAATCAATACTTTGATACAAATGTTCAATTTGTTAGTAAAACAAAGGATTTGAGTGGACTTTTTGACTTTTTAGAGACTATTTGTTAAACTATCCACTTAGTTAACACACTCTTGCAGTTCTTTTGTAGAAAAGGATTTGACAAAAATTTGAAATGACCCAATTTAACCTGCAAGTTAATTAACCGCATGGTTCAAGAAGAAGAGAAAACAGACCAACTTAGTCTTGCTTTTGCGGCCTTAGCGGACCCGACTCGCCGCAAAATTTTGGCATCTCTTCGGTATGGAGAGATCACTGTGAAGCAACTTGCGGAACCTTTTTCCATGAGTCTTCCGGCAATCACAAAACATCTCAAAGTGTTGGAAAAAGCAGGGCTCATTTCCCGAGGCCGGGAAGCTCAATGGAGACCGGCTCGCCTGGAGACCGGGCCTTTGAAAGAAATAGCGAACTGGATCGACGAATATCGACAGATTTGGGAAGCCAGATTGGACCGCCTGGACGAATATTTACAAGAACTTCAAAAAATACAAACAAATCAAGAAAGGAAAACAGACTATGAATCAGGAAAAAATTAAAACCATTATCTATTGGATAGTGACCGCACTTACCGCCGCTAACTACGCATTTGCAGGTTATGTGTATCTCAATCGGGGACCGGAAGTTATCGCTGGCATAACTCAACTCGGATATCCTCTTTACTTTATAAGTATTCTCGGGGTTTGGAAACTCCTCGGCGCAATTGCGATCACAGTCCCACGTTTTCCTCTTCTTAAAGAATGGGCATACGCAGGAATGTTTTTCAACCTCACAGCGGCGTCGGTTTCGAACGCGGTCGCCGGAACCGAAATGATTCACGCGGTATTTCCTCTAATCGCTCTCGTTCTAGTGGCGTTATCTTGGGCTTTGCGCCCCGCGGATAGAAGGTTGGAAGGAATTTGGCATCTATAAGAAAAATCAAATTTACTAATATTATTACCCGTTTTTAAACGACCCAGTCATTCTACTCTCTGAACCTGACACAGAGCTTACAACTTTTTGGGGCTCTTTGTAGTAGAAAATCCGGGTTTCGGGACAAACTATAAGCGAACATTTCATTATGAAATTGAAAAAAGAAAGGAGAATCAAAATGGCAAACACAAATCAAACCAGTGACGACTTAGTCATCACTCGGATTTTCAACGCACCTCGAGAAACGGTTTTCGACGCTTGGACAGTTCCGAAAGAAGTAATGAAATGGTGGGGGCCGAAAAATTTTACGTCCCCGGTTTGTAACATCGATTTTCGTGTGGGCGGCAAATACCACTTCTGTATGCGCGCGTTAGACGGCCAAGAATTCTGGTCCGCCGGTGTTTACAAAGAAATCGTAAGACCAGAAAAAATCGTTCAAACGGATAGTTTTTCAGACAAAAACGGTAATGTCGTTCCCGCCTCCGAATACGGCATTCAAGGCGATTGGCCTGAATCTCTTTTAGTAACTCTTATCTTTGAAAACCATCAGGGAAAAACGAAATTAACCTTGCGTCATACTGGTATTCCCGTCGGCGAGATGAGCGATATGACAAACGCGAGTTGGAACGAATCCCTCGATAAACTCGAAGCAATTCTAAAATAATAAATAAAAGAGTTCCCCAACACAAAAAAGTGCAAATACAAGGTCCGATAACGGACGCAAAATGAAAAATCATTTTGCTCATGTTGACGCTCTTGAAAACAGTAGAACAACGAAACCGTCGAAATCGAAGGTCTCAATCAGGCAAGCCGCCTGGCAAAGTTAAAAATTCATTAGGAGAATTTTATGTCGAAATTAAAAACAATCGTTTTAACGGCGCTCGGAGCACTCGTAGTTTTCGTCTTGGGTACCCTCGCGATCGCTTCCACCAAACCGGCCAACTTTCGTTACGAAAGAACGTTGAGTATGAACGCACAACCCGAAAAGATCTTTACTCTGATCAACGACTATCACAGTTGGGCCTCCTGGTCCCCTTGGGAAAAATTGGATCCCGCTATGAAAAAAACTTTTAACGGCGCCGTTTCCGGAGTTGGTTCCGTTTATGAATGGGAAGGAAATAGCGAAGTAGGAAAAGGTCGTATGGAAATCATAGAAGCGAATTCTCCCTCCAATATCAAAATGCGATTAGACTTTCTTTCCCCCTTTGAAGCGCATAACACTACCGAATTTTCCTTGATCGTAAAAAACGGCATGACTCATGTAACCTGGGCGATGTACGGTTCGAACGCACTTATTTCCAAAGCGATGGGACTTTTCTGCGACATGGATCAGATGATCGGAAAGGACTTCGAAGCCGGTTTGAACAACATCAAAAAGATCGTGGAAGCAAAATAAAACGATGGAATTCGGCGGCCGTTTCGATATTTAGTATATATTTATTTTTGAATATACTAATGTAACTTCGTCCGGAACGTTCCGGTCAAAGTCCGAGCCGAATCGAAAAGAAGTCCGAATGCGCGGACCGGGAAAACCACACGGGATTTTAAAAAAAGAATCGCCTAAGAAGACGTTTCTTTGAAACAAATTCGGAGTCCGAACAAGTCAAGAATTTCGGTCGAAGGGAACGCACATCTTCGGCCGAAAAGTCGTTCTCCGTTTATTATGTTCCGTGATTTCCTGATAAAATCTTTATATTCCGTTTTCCTAATTTTTTCTATGGAATTTCGCAAAAAAAGATCGCAAACGAAAAAAATCGCTCTCAGAAGTTTAAAAATCACTTAAAAAATAGATTCCACTTATATAATGAGTCGTCCCTGAAAAAGTGAGCTCATAAATTTAATAGTTGTGAAAAAAAGGAAATTTGACAAAGCTGCTGCGCGATCGAATTTGCAAAAACGCACTCAAAACGCAGCTGAGATTGCTCGCCGCAATTTTTTTATCTTCGGTAAGGCTTCCGTCGGATATCGACGCCTATTTCAGAAAATTGACGAAACGAATTGTCCAACATTTGCAAATGTAAACTCGTCATTTCCATACTCCCGTTGTCCGATATTTACAGACGTCGCAGTTATCGCATCCGCTCCATTTCGCATCAAAGTATTCGTACACAAACTCTCTTCTGCATCTTTCCGATTTCAGATAAAGAAACATTTGATACAATCGTTTCAAACTCGTTTTCTTTTTTCGTTCCAAGTATTCGGAGGAACAAAGAACATCCGGCAACGGAGATCTTAATTTCAACGACTTTTTTTCCAATTCCCCCGAAGTAACTCCGTGTCTTTCAAACAAATTGAGAACGGTTTGAAGCCGATGATCCCTTCGATTTTTATGAACGATCATAGCTTGCAATTCGTCGTATTCGATCGAAGACAATTTTTCTCCGAGTCGTTCCATTGTCTGGTAGGTGCGAGCGATAAAAGACTCGTCCGGATTTTGCCATTCGATAAAATCCATCAATACGGTCAAATCGTCTTGGTCATAAAATACGTGACAATCCGATGCGTTGCCGTCCCTTCCCGCTCTTCCGATTTCCTGGTAATATCCTTCCAAAGAAGAAGGAAGTTCCGCGTGTATGATCATTCGTATATTCGGTTTATCGACTCCCATTCCGAACGCATTCGTCGCCAGTAAAATCGTATCTTCCGATTCTAAAAATTGTTTCTGAACCTTTTTTCTTTGCTCGGGGGATAATCGTCCGTGATAGATTTTATGCGGAATTTTTTGCACATCCAATTTTTCTCCGAACTTTTCCAAATTTCGAATCAGATTGAAATAAACGATCGTGCTCCTTTTTTGTTTTTTCAAAAGCTCAAGAATTGCATCCGACTTGGTAGGTTCATCTACGAAAGTTCGAACGTCCAGAAACAAATTGGGTCTGCAGATTCCTTCGTTATAAACTCGGATTTCCGATTCCCGCAAACCCATTTGAAGCACGATGTCTTTTTGAATTTCAAGTGTCGCTGTTGCGGTTAACGCGATCATCGTCGGTTTGCCTAGAATTTCCCGAAATTCCCCAATCTTCGTATAGTCCGGTCTAAAATCGTGTCCCCACTGACTGATACAATGCGCCTCGTCGATCGCAAGAAGAGATACCTTTCTAAGTTTAAGCGAATCTATAAATTCTTTCTTACGAAATCGTTCCGGTGAAACATACAAGATTCTGTATTTTCCTTCTTTCAAATCCCGATAACACCGAAGCCTTTCCTGTTTGGAAAGTGAGGAGTTGATATAACCCGCGTCGATTCCGAGTCGTTTCAATTTTAAAACCTGGTCCTGCATCAGCGCAATCAAAGGCGAAATTACTACGGTCAACCCATCCAAAGCGAGAGAAGGAAGTTGATAACAAATCGACTTCCCCATTCCCGTCGGCATGACGACAAGACAATTCTTCCCGGCAAGAACGTCCAAAATGATTTTCTCTTGAGAACTTCTGAATGTGGAAATTCCGAAAAGGTTGCTAAGCTGACTAAGAGAAGGCATTACGATTAGAATTTATCTTGGATCTTTGAGAGCAAGAGAAAACGTAATTACTTGCCACGATGCGAATTTTTAGAATGCTCGTATTCAAGGCCGGAGTTTAATCGTTTGTCAATCACTCACATCACAAGTCTATCGCTCGAAGACATGGCCGTCGAACTCTCTCGGAATATCCTCGAAGAAAGAAAAAGTTTTCCTTTGCATTCGCCCGTTATCGTAGTCCCGAGCACGAACATGAAACTTTGGCTGAACCTGAATCTTTCTCGATTCTCCGGACTTTCCGCAAATCTTCGATTCCTTTTTCTCGAAAAAGCCCTTGAAGAATACTTTCACCTCAGAGCAAACCTGGACTACGATCCATTCCAACGCGCGTTCCCGAGCCGGGAGGCAACCCAAAGAAAAATTCTTACCTTTCTGATCGAAAACGCAAACTCGAAAGAAACAATATTCTTACGCTCATTTCTGAAGAATATTGCGCGAGCTTTTTCTTTGAGCGCAAGGCTGACTTCGCTTTATAAAGATTACGAATTAAACCGATCCTCTTGGATTCAAAGTTGGGCAAAGGAAAAGGGAATCGACATTCCGATGATCTCCCGCAGACCCTCTCCGTTTCCCCAAGAAGACGAGTACTACCGTTTTCAAAAGGTACTGTATCAAAAAGTTTTTTTGAATTCCGAAGAACCGAATACTCTCGTCCAGTTTTTCCTCAAAGAAATACGGAAAGACAAAACGCATTCCCCTCGTAATTTTCCTTCCCTACATCTTTTTTGTTTGTCCAATCTCGCAGACACGTATCTTGGAATTTTAGAATCCCTTTCTCAAAAAGATAAACTTCCGATCTATCTCTATCAATTTCATACGGGTTACGTTTCAAACGCGAATAACTCTCTCGGACCGGAAAGATGGTCCAATCCCCAGGCTCATATCGCTTCTAGAACCGCTTCCGTTCCCGGAATCATTTTTAAAAATCTGGAAAGTTCCCATACGTATCCGAAAAAACTCGCAACTCTTCGAAACATTCTGAAAGGGAATCGAGATAGAGATAACCCTCAAGATCTTTCGCAAGACGCCTCGGTTCGATTCTGGAACGCTCCTTCTCCGTATCGGGAAATGGAATCGGTGGCGAACGATATTCTCTATAAAATGAATCAAGATCGTCGATCGACCTATTTGGATTTTGCGATTCTCGTTACGGATATGCGGGCCTATCGCCCAGCCGTCGAATGGGTGTTTGACGGCGGAATTCTTTTACAAACCAAAGCGGATGCGGACCCGATTCGAAAAAAAATTCCTTATTCTTTGACAGATATTAAGGCGAACGAAGCTTCTTTACTTTATAGAGGCTTGATGAACTTTTGGGAAATCTGCTCCGGAAACTCCATCGAAAAAAGCAGCCTACTCAAACTTCTTCGAAACCCTCTTTTACACAGAAGAATTCGGAGCGATTCGGAAAATGTTTCGATCCTCGAAAAACTGATCGAAACATCCGGAATTCGGTACGAAGAATCCGGAAGAGAGAAAGATTCATTCCAAATTTCTAATGGACTTAAAAGAATCCGTCTTTCCTCGATTTTATCTCAGGATACCGCTTGGACAAAATACAAAATCGCTCCGATTCCCCTCGAATCAGACGAAAGCTCTTCCCATCTCACTATTTTTTGGGAAACCGTTCTCAAAGCGAAAAGCGACATTCTTTCTTTCTCCGAAGGGAAAACGATCCGTTGGACCTCCGATTATCTCAAGATCGTTCGAGCTTCTTTGGAAGAACTTTTCGAATTTCCGGAATACGAACAAGAAGAGAAGCTCTTTCAAAATTGGCTGGAATCTCTTTTAGAGTGGGAAGGAATTCGATTACAAAGTAAGGAGGAAGGAATCGCTCTTCTGAAATTTATTACAGAACAGATCTTCGATCAGATACCGTATCGTAAGGGAGCGTATCTCACGGGAGGAGTTACGATTTCGCTCCTGCAACCGATGCGTCCGCTTCCTTTCAAACATATTTATATCCTAGGTTTAGGAGAAGGAAAATTTCCCGGCTCCAACGACCGTTCCCAACTAAATCTCAGGAAAGATTTCCGGGAAGAATGGGATATCTCTCACAGAGAAATCCAAGAATCCCTTTTATGGGAAACCATTCATTCGGCAAAAGAATCCCTCACATTGAGTTATGTCGGAAAAAATCTACAGGAAGATAAAACCTTCGAACCTTGTTCCCATCTTTTCGAAATCATGGAATCTCTGCAAGTTAAGGAAGCGGTCAAACTTCCGCTACATTCGTATAGTATAAAATACAAACATACCCCCGAAGAATTGAGACAAGGTCTCGTGAGCTACGACTTCGGGAGGATATGGGTGAATGGAAATCGAAACGATCATACTATTCTTGATCGTTTCCAAAACCCGAAGGAACTTGCCAAAACGAGCTCCGCGCCTCCTCTCTCTGGAATCGACATAAAGGAACTCTCTCAATTTTTAAGCGACCCATTGGATACTTATCTTAAAAGAAAACTGGGGATGTATCTTGAGGAAGAGGAAAGCCGTGATTACGAAAAGGAAATCTTCGACTTGGATCCGATCGCGGAAACTTCCATATTAAAAAAAGTGCATGCTTTGATGGTGCCGGACTTGGTTTCTAAAGAACCTTGGAGCTGGGACCGGGAAAAAATTTCCCAAGTGATTTCTCCGATTTTGGAAATGGAAAGGTCTTCGGCAAAATTTCCAAAGTCCGTATTCGGAAAGATTCAAGAAACCGATCTTGTTCGATATCTCGTAACAACAAGCGGAAACCTTTCCGAGTGGAAACCTATCTTTCAAGGTGGGACGTATTATCCTTACTTAAGCTTAGGAGATACCGGCTTACCGGATTCTGTCTGTAAAAAAATGCCGGAACTCAAAGTCCCTTTAGAATCCGGTCACTTTTCCATCAAAGGAGAATGGGAACACATCATCGAAAAAGACGGGAACTTATACTGGTTATTTTCGAAGAGTTTGGAAGAAAAACCCAGCGAGGACTATTTTGGTTACAAGGATTATTGGAAAACGATGAGTTTTCCTTTTTTAACCGGAGTTGCCTTCGCTTCTTCGAACGAAAATTTTAAGGTCTATTCTTTTAAACCTCGCCCTTCCGAAGAACCAAAAAAGAAAAACACTCTTACTCTCGAATATAGAATCGAAAGTCCGTCTATCGGAATCGAATACCTTGCAAAAATTCTAACGGAATATCTGAAAGAAGAACCTGTTTTTTTTCCTCGAAAGGCCTTCCTCAATTACTACGTAAAAAATATCCAAGGTGATTCCAAAAACAAAACACCGGTCGACGTATTCGAAGATGAGAGCGCGTGGATTCGTTTCCTGAAGGAGGAGTTAAACGAAGTCAGGGACGGATTGTCCTCTTTGGTTAAACTCTATCCAAAAACTCCGAACTTGATTCTACGATCTCAAATTCGATGGGCTAAAAACTTTTATAAACCCTTTTTAGATTGGAAGAAGAACGATCTATGAACGTTAGACGTGTTTATGAGCTTAAATCCAGCTTTATCGAAGCGTCCGCAGGCACTGGAAAAACGTATACGATCATGGAAATCGTAAAAGATCTGATCGGCGAATACGGGATTCCTTTGACTCAAATTCTGATTTTAACCTATACGGAAAAAGCGGCGGGAGAGCTCAAAGAAAGACTTCGAAAAAAACTCATCGCCTCCGATTTTACGAAAGAAGCGAGAGAGCTCGATCAGGTTACGATTTCCACCATACACGGTTTTTGTAATATGATTCTGCAGGAATATCCGGTGGAAACAGAAACACATTCCAAGTGGATCTTAACCGATTCGAAAGAAAGACTGAACTCGGCTTTGCATAGGCTTCAACACGAAGAATGGAACTCTTGGGTGAACAATCCGGAAGAGCTCGAAACCTTTCTTTCCTTATCCGGATATATATCACAAAAAGAGAATATTCTCATCGCCGGTTCCAAACTTTTAAGCGGAAAAAAATATCCGTATTCCAACGAAACGACTCCGATGAACGCGGAAACGTTCCGTCAAAAAACGGCATTGATCGCGGCGGAAATGGTCGCGCGAGAATTTAAAACGTCCGAATGGATGAGTTACGACCAGATGATTTTGCAAACAAGGGACTCTCTAAAAAATCCTCACCTTTGCAAGGCTCTTCAAAGCAGATATAAAGTCGGAATTCTAGACGAATTCCAGGATACGGATTCGGCTCAATACGAAATTTTCGCCAGACTCTTTTTGGAACCGGACGACAAAACGGAACAAAGAGCTCCTTATCTCATCGGAGATCCTAAACAGTCGATTTACGGGTTCAGAGGAGCGGATATCGGAACCTATCTTCGAGCGAAGAAGGAATTGAAAAGTCATAAGGCTCAAGAAATTTCGTTGAACGTCAATTATAGGTCCGTTCCCGAGTTGATTCGCGCTTATAACGAGATATTCGGCGGTAAAACCGGAGAACAAAGTTTTTTTCCGATCGTAGAGCGAAGCTTCGAGTCGACTCCGATCGAATACTCGGAAGTTTCTGCTCCCGAAAAAGATCCGAAGATTTTATTAAGCGACAAACATAGGGAAGGCCCGATTCAAATCGTGCGTTTTATCGGAAAGGATACCTGGAAAACGGACGATGCAAAAAACGCTTGGGGGCAGTTCATCGGGGAAGAAATCCTGAAACTTACTCGAAGTGAGAATCCGTTTTCGTATCAAGTTTTAGAAGAATCCAACGAAGAAATTCATTTTGCGGAAAAAAAACTGAGCTTTAGAGAAATTGCGATTCTCGTTAAGAGTAAAGCGGAAGGAAAACTTGCGGAACAATCTTTAAAACTCAGAGGGATTCCTTGTTCGTTTTATAAACAAGAGGGGATCTATCAGTCTCCCGAATCGTATCAGATTTCCAATATATTCGAATGTCTTTTGGATCCGAATAAACCCTCCTCCTATCGAAAACTTTTATTGGGCGATCTGTTTCAAATCCATCCCGATCATCTCGCCGCATTTGACGAACATTCGATAGAATCCTACGAAAAAACCACTTTAGACCGTTGGAAAACCCTTGCGATCGATCGTAAATTTCCCGAACTGTTCCGTTCCATTGAGGAAGACAGCAGAATATTCCTAACCGAAAACGAAACGGATATAGATTGGGAGAGGAAAAAAACGAACTACGGACAAATCTTCCGCAAATTGCTTCAGTTCCAAATCGCCAATCAGGCCGACTTGGAAGAAATATTAGAAGAATTGAAACTACTTCAGACCGAGTCAAAAAGCGAACAAGAGCCTCCCCTATTCGAAAAAGAAACCGAAAAAGACGCCGTTCAAATTCTCACTTTACACTCTTCCAAAGGTTTGGAATGGCCCGTCGTTTTTCTGTTCCATCTCTCCGGCAATTTCGTTCCGGAGGTTTACGATTATCCGGTTGTCGGAAAAGACGAAGAAAGGTCCTGGAAGTTAAGTCTTTGGGACGACGAAGAAGAAAAGAAAATTAGCAAAGAAGAATATTCTTATCAATCTCTGAACGAAAACAAAAGGCTTTTGTACGTCGGGATCACTCGCCCCAAAGTCAGGCTATATCTCCCCTTCTACACTCCCGCGAACCACAAAAAGACGAGAGATTCCGCATATTATAAAATCCTATATCCTAGATTACGGCATATCCTGGAAAACGGACCGGATCCGAATTTGTTTCATCCAATCGTTTGGGCTCCTACTTCTTTCGATCAAACAGATCCGAATATACGAAATCGAACTCGGATTCCCGAAGTCCGTTTAACACCTCTGCTCCATCGCGAGTCCGAACCTTCCAAGACGATTCGTTTACACAGTTACTCTTCCTTGAAAACCAGGGCCAAAACTTCGGAAAGCGAACCTCTTTCCACTTTGGAAGAAGCGGAATATTTCAAATCCGATGACGCGGAAGGCACAGAAATCGAAGACGCACTTCCTTCGTCGGCCGCAACCGGCTCTTTTTTACATGCCCTTTTGGAAGAACTGGATTTCTCTTTTTTTAAGACCGAAACACCGAAGGAAGTTTTAAAGAATCAGAAAGTTCTTTCTAGAATGGATTTCCATTTAAATTATTTTAGATTCTCAAAAGAAAATAAAAAGAATACCCTTTCGGAAAAAGAAACCTATCAAAAAAGAACCGCAGAGATCCTTTGGAATTCCTTAAATGCAAGGATTCCTCTGCAGGACAAAACCTTGTTCAGCCTTGTAGATCTCGGTAAAGAAAATAGAATTTCGGAGATGGATTTTCATTTGAACCTGGACCCAGCGGGCAAAGGTCCTGGTAACTTTTTAAAAGGTTCCATCGATTTGGTCTTTGAGATCGAAAACAAATTCTATATCGCCGATTACAAATCGAACCTGCTCGAAGACTATTCTCCCCTTTCGCTACAACGGAATGTGGAAAACACGGAGAGTCGATACGATCTACAAAGAGATATCTACGCGATGGTACTTTACGAATATCTAAAGAACCTATTTGGACCGAAAGACGCTTTTCAAAAGATCGGAGGAGTATATTACTTTTTCCTAAGAGGAATGAAACACGGGGAGAACTCCGGAATTTATTCGGACTTTCATTGGAATCCGGACAGAATGGAAACAATCCATAAAACCGTTCTGGAACTGACCGCTCTTCGCCGGTTGGAGGATCTTTGATGGAAGAGTCCTTTTCCCATTTTATCGAAAAACTCAAAGCGGATATTTTAGACCTGGACAAATCCTGGGCCAAAAAAAAAGGTCCCGAAAAAAATTCGGATTGTTTATTAGAAATTCTGAATTCGATTTGGAGTTCCATGGAGGAGGGAAGTTTATGCGTTCCCGTCAAAAAGGAATGGAGGGACGTTTTAAAATTAAAACCTCCCGGTCTAGTCGTGGACAAATTCGAAAACAAGGAATGGGTTTACTTCGAAAAAACGTACCGATCCAAAACCGATCTGGAAAATCTTCTAAAGGAAAGGATTCAAAACAACGTTCCGCCAAAAGTCGACCGGCGCCGTGCCGAGGAAATTCTAAAAAATCTGGAATCAAAAAGTTTTCCATTGAAAGAAGCGCAGGCGAAGGCGATTTTTTCCTGTCTCAATTCTTCTTTTCACATCGTCAGCGGAGGTCCGGGAACCGGAAAAACGACGGTCGTCGCGTTTCTATTAGAGATTTTGAATCAACTCGGACAACTTCCTTCTTCGGAAGAAATCGCGCTCGTGGCACCTACTGGAAGAGCCGCGCAGAGATTAACGGAATCGATTCAGGAAAACCTTAAAAAAATCTCCGAAACGGAAAAATCCAATTTCTTACGGGGGCAAACGATCCACGGACTCCTCTCCTACAAATCGTCGTTAGGCGGATTTTATTACAATCGGGAAAGATACCTTCCGCATCGACTGATCATTGTGGACGAAGTCTCGATGGCCGATTTGAATCTGATGCTTTCCTTATGGAACGCGATCCCTCGCAATCCAAAAAAAGACATCCGATTCATACTGATCGGAGATCCACATCAGCTTCCTTCTGTGGAAAAGGGCGCGGTGTTAAGCGACTTTCTATCCGTACTAGAATCGAAAAAAGCGAACTTCGTTTCCAGACTCGAGGAAAGCAATCGTCAGAAATCTAAGGGGAAAGCAAACGTTTCGAAGATCGTTGTTCTTGCGGAAGAAATCCTCAGATATTCCCCCGAAAATCTAAATCTCGGAACAAAGATCGACGATTCTTTTCCGAAAACACAAACGATCGGAGAAAATTCAAAATACGAAAGCGAAGTTGTGTGGCTGCAAAATTCCGCAAATAAAGTTTCGGATCGCTTATCAAGGGACGAAGTCATTGAAAAACTTTGGACCGAAATTTTTCATCCCAGGATTTCCGAAATCGGAACTTGGAAGGTCAAGGATCCTTTCGGTTTAAATGAACCCGGGATTGTTTTAAAATTTCAGGAGGAACTGAAAAGATTCCGTTGTCTCACCGTTTTTAGAAGCGGTTATTGGGGAGTGGAAGCGATTCAAACGAAAATCATGAATCTGGCCGCGCAGGATCTTTTTCATAGAAAAGGCCAAAACCCGGATTTCTTCGCAAAACGCCTTTCCAAACGTCTTTACTTTATAGGGCTTCCCATCTTAATCACGCAGAACGATAAAAACAGAAAACTTTTCAACGGCGACATCGGAATCGTTTTAAGAATGGAATCGACCGGAGAACTCAGAGCGGTTTTTCCGATCGAAGGGAAATTATTTCCTTTCGCGTTAGACACTCTTCCGAAACACGAACCCGCGTTCGTGATGAGCATTCACAAAAGTCAGGGATCCGAATATGATACGATTCTAATATATATTCCGGACCATCCGGAATCTCGGGAAGAGGAACGATTTCACAGACTTCTCAACCGTCAGATTTTATACACGGGAATCACAAGAGCCAAAAACCAAGTAATCCTTGCGGGCAACCCGAAGACCTGGGAAATCGGAATCGCCAATTCTCAGAAGAGAGACACCGGTTTTAAGATTTAGAACGAGCCAAAATCTCTTAACAAAACATAGAACATAAAGCGGCCATTGTTCGTACTCCGATTCAAAAGACTACGTTTCAAAGTCTGGATCGGTTTGGACATTCTCAGGATTTTACGAATCGACTTCCCGCTCCCTCTCGAAAGAAGAACTCGATAAAAACCGCATTACAAATCCAGTTTAAAAAATCGAAATGATGCTGGCTTGAGAAAGTGGATTTTGTACATTAGACATTCTACTCAAACGAATTTAAGTCATTCGGAGTAAGGAAAAATATGAAACCGAAAACGAAGTCATCCATTGTCTCCGTAAACAATCTTTCCAAATTCTACGCGAACGGATTTCAAGCGTTGAAAAACGTTTCTCTGGAAATACAGGACGGAGAAATCATCGCGCTTCTCGGTCCGAACGGAGCCGGTAAAACAACTCTGATTTCCATCATTTGTGGAATCGTAAATCCGAGCGAAGGTTCGGTGCGCGTTTCCGGAAAAGACATTCTCAAAGACTTTCGTTTTACGAGATCCCAAATCGGACTCGTTCCGCAGGAACTGAGTGTGCACGCGTTCGAATCCGTATGGGCGACCGTGAATTTTACGAGAGGATTGTACGGAAAACCGCCTAACTCCGATTATATTGAAGAACTTTTAAAGTCCCTTTCCCTTTGGGAAAAAAAAGACCACATGATTCTCACCCTTTCTGGCGGAATGAAACGTCGCGTTTTGATCGCCAAAGCGCTTGCGCACGAACCGAGGATTCTCTTTTTGGACGAACCTACCGCAGGAGTGGACGTTGAACTTAGAAAGGATATGTGGAATATCGTCCGGAATCTCCGCGAAAACGGGGTAACCATCATACTCACCACTCATTACATCGAAGAAGCCGAAGAAATCGCGGATCGAATCGGGGTGATCAATAAGGGTGAATTGATCCTTGTGGAAGATAAGAAAGAACTCATGCAGAAGCTCGGTAAAAAACAACTGTTAATCGATTTGACTCAAACTCTGAAAAAAATTCCGACGACTTTGAAAACGAAAGGGCTGGAAGTCGTAGGCAACGGAAAACAACTTCTTTACACGTATGATTCTCACGGAAAACAAACCGGAATCTCCGCTCTTCTTCAGGATCTCAAAAAGGCCAAAATCGAATTCAAAGATTTGAATACGACCCAAAGTTCTTTAGAGGAAATATTCGTTCAATTAGTAAGGGAATCACAATGAATCTATACGCAATCAAATCCATCTACATTTTCGAAATGTCCAGAACTTGGAGAACGCTCTTTCAAAGCATCGCTTCTCCCGTCATTTCCACTTCCTTATATTTCGTAGTTTTCGGATCGGCGATCGGTTCTAGGATTCAGGAAGTCGACGGAGTAGGTTACGGTTCCTTTATCGTTCCGGGCCTTATCATGTTGTCTTTATTGACGGAGAGTATTGCCAATTCTTCCTTTGGAATTTATTTTCCCAAGTTTACCGGAACGATTTACGAAATTCTCGCGGCGCCGGTTTCCATGATAGAAATCGTGATCGGTTTCGTAGGCGCCGCCGCAACAAAATCCGTGATTCTTGGTACGATCATGCTCGCCACCGCTTCCCTATTTGTTCCAGTGAAAATTGCACATCCCTTTCTGATGGTGCTCTTTCTACTTCTAACTTCGATCTCTTTCAGCTTATTCGGATTTATTATAGGAATCTGGGCCGAAAATTTCGAAAAGTTACAGATCATTCCCCTGCTTATCATCACCCCTCTTGTTTTTTTAGGCGGAAGTTTTTATTCGGTGAATATGCTTCCTCCTTTTTGGCAGAAATTGACTCTTTTTAACCCTGTTCTTTATTTAGTGAGCGGATTTCGCTGGAGCTTTTACGAGATAGCGGACGTCAGCGTGGGATTAAGCCTTACGATGGTTTTCGTATTTCTTTCGATCTGTCTCGGCCTGGTTTGGCTGATCTTCAGAACGGGATACAAAATTAAAAAATAGATTTCGAATATTCAAATTTGTTAAATCGATTCTCTTTATTGTAAAATCGATCGCAAAAATATTTCCAAATCCGTACTAAAAAGAGGGAAAAAACATCGGATATGAAATCGAACCGTCCCCGATTTGCAGGCAAAAAAGTTTTTATTTCCGGAGGTTCCTCCGGAATCGGCAAAGGACTCGCCGTCGAATTCGCAAAACGGGGCGCAAACGTGATTCTCTCGGCCAGAAATGAAAAAACCCTGAAAACGACCGTAGAGGAATTGAGGGAGATAGGTCACAAAAACGCAATCTTTGACTTTGCGATTGCGGACGTCTCCAAATTCGAACAAGTCCAAAAAGCCGCAAAAAAGGCCCTAAAAGTTTTAAGCGGACTGGATCTTCTCATCTGTAACAGCGGTTATGCGAAAGCGGGAAAAATCGGCGACTTAAAGGAATCGGACTTTTATCAATTGATGGACGTGAATTTTTTCGGACACGTCAACTTGGTTCGAGCCTTTCAAGATCATTTCCTAAAACAAAAGTACGGAGACATCGTACTCGTCTCTTCCATGCTCGCTACGTTTTCCATATACGGTTACGGAGCGTATTCGGCGAGTAAATTTGCGATTACCGGTTTTGCGCAATCTTTGCGGCAGGAAATGATGTTTCATGGAGTTCGAGTGAAAGTTTTTCTTCCTCCAACTACCGATACCCCCGGTTTGAAAAAAGAAAATCAGGATAAACCCGATCTCGTAAAGGAAATCGAAATGGGTTCGGCGATCAACACGGTTCATTCCGTGGAAAAAGTGGCGAACGCATTTATAAACTGGCTGCCTAAAAGGAAGTTTTTAGGATACGCCACCTGGGATTCCTGGCTTCAATATTTTTTAGTTAGACATTTCCCGGAATGGACTTTGTTGATTGCGGATGCGGAATTGAGATCCGCACAAAAAAGGTTAGAGCAAAAAGGCAAAATCCAAACTCCCAAAAGCGAATAATTTGTGGGGTTGGTTATGGACTTGTCGGGCCGCACAAGTTCGCGTTCGTTTCGAACCTTGCGAAGACTGTTTCGTCAAATCAAACTCAATCCGTGAAGTAATCCCTATCGCGACAAATCCTGTGGAAACTCCCCTAAAGTAAGCTCAGAAGAGTCCACTTATACCAAACGGATTCAAAAGAGAGGAGTTCCCACATTTTTGCAGTTCCAAAAGGGAAATAAAAAAAACATTCCGCACGAAGCGGATCGAAAACCGTAAAAGACATGGAAAAACATATCCGAAACTGGTTGCCTTGCTCCGCGTATTCAAAAATTTCCCTAGGAACATTTGTAGGGATCCTCATCGACTTAATCTTACCGGGTACGATCCTTCTATGGGTCGGAATCTGCGTAATGGCAATTTCGATCGGATCATTTTTTAAAAGACGGTTTCAAATAGCTAAATATTCCATTTTTGGAATGCTTGTATTCGCATGCGTTTCGACCTTTTTTCCGGCAAGATTCCAAAAAAATCCGCAGAAGAACACTTCCCACGTTTCCCAAACAAATCCTTTCGGAAAGCAGGAGAAAATTTTCCAAAAAAAATTCAGAGAACAAGTTTTACTCGAGTTAAAAAAAGCCGACCTGAAAAAAAACTCCAACCGAGTCGCCTTAGGACTTATTTTCGGAGAAGCAAAACAACTTTCCAAAGAATTCAAAACGAAAGCGAAAGAAGGAGGAATTCTACATTTGTTCGCAGCCTCAGGATTACATCTCGGAATATTAATGGGAATTCAGTATCGACTTCTAAGACTAATACCGAGTTTGGGATACAAGCTACCCAGAATCATTCCTCTGCTCACCGGATTTCTTTATCTGTCCGCTTTGGGTTATCCGGTTTCACTCTCAAGAGCCTGGATCTTTGCGGGAATGCTGTTGTTTCAAGGATTATTTTTTCGAAAATTACGATCGGTAGATTTGCTACTCGGTTCCGCCTGGATCTTATGGATCGTGGACCCTCCGGGATTTTATACGGTCTCGTTTTGTCTCTCTTTCGGGGCGGTAGCCGGAATATTCCTTTTTTCTTATCCGATTCAAGTCGCTTGTAGTTTTCTTTCCGATGAGAATCGAATGACCTCTTTCCTTAAAGAAAATCTATCGGTTTCATTTTCCGCCGGACTTGGAACAATGCCCGTGTTGTTATTTGCATTCGGATCCTTCAGCTTCGGGTCAATTTTATTGAACTTAATCGTGGTTCCTCTGGCGGGAATATTACTCCCGATACTTTATTTTTCTCTAATCATACAAAAGATAAAATTGACCGCCTTCGCCGAACCGTTTTGGTCCATTACGGAATTCTTAATTCAGATTTTGATCTACCTGTCGGAAACGCTATCGCAATCGCTCGGTTTTTACAAAGAAATGGGAGACGCGATTTGGATCGGAATCGCCGGCTGGGTCCTTCTCTGCATCGGAATATTTCTCCATAGTCATTTTATGGAAAAGAACTTTTTGCGGAACACTCCGAAACACAAGCTCACTGTATCAAAAATGCCAAGTCACAAGTTGAGCGCCGAAGTTTCCGACCGAAATTCGAAAGGCGCGGATCCTTCGCCCCTCGATCCAGATTCTGCATTTCCGGAAATCGACAATTCGATTCGCAAACGGAAATACGAAGAAACTACAAAAAACATTCAAAATTTAGAATATTATCAATTCGAAAATAAAAGAAGATTTAAGAAAAAATCGTATCCGTTTTTTTGTGTTTTGTTTTTTATTTCTATCTTCGGAATCCACGTTCTTCTATATCAGTCTCCGAACTTGTTTCCTACGGAAAATCGCATCGTAAACAATCGGTTTTTCTTTATTTTGAGGAACGGAGACTCTCTGATATTTTCCGGAAAATGTAAATATGGATATAAGACAATATCGAACGTATTTCGGATTTCGAAAAAAAATTATTGCGATTCTACTCACAAACGTCCCCTGAAAAGCATTTTCGTGGAAGAAGAATCCTGTCTCATCTGGGCCTTTCAATGTTTGCAAGACTACCCGCAAACAGACATGTTCTATTCGGGTCGTGATTTTGAACTTTGGAGCCGAACGAGTCGATTCCATTTTCTCAAATCGAATCCGATCCGAGAAATCTTTCTATCGAAAGAATCCAAAATTCTATTTTTTCATACGAAAAAGGATTCCCTCTTTCAACTCTCTCAAAAAACGAAAACGGGCGGCGGTTGGATTCTTTTAGAAACTCCTTACGGAAGCCGGGACGATTCAGAAGTCTGGAATCGAAACCGAAAACTGCTTGGGCTTTCGGAGAATTGGACGTTTCTGGAAAAAGATGAACTCCAGAGAATACCCATTTCGAAAAGTTTCTGAAATCCGCAAATTTCTGGAGTCGAAATCCTCGGCCCCGTTAAAAAAATGGGGACAGAATTTTTTAATCGATCCGAATGCAATCCGATCCATTCTCAACTGTCTGAGCCCCGACCTTCTTTCGACAATTGATCGGATTTTGGAAATCGGTCCGGGACTCGGCGCAATCTCGCATGGATTACTCGACTTCCGAAAGCCGGTCACCTTATTCGAAATCGATCCGGTTTACGCACATTGGCTTCGGGAATATCTTCCGGAATTTGAAATCAGGGAAGGTAACGCTTTAAACTTTTTGCACGAATACTCCCAAGATTCGACTTATCTTTTCGGAAACCTCCCCTACTACATTTCTTCCGAACTGACTTTAAGTTCCGTTAAAAATTTAAAAGAACTCAAAGGCGCGGCGTTTCTCGTGCAAAAAGAATTTGCAAAAAGAATTTCAAGTGAACCTTCTTCGATTCAATTTTATCTTTCTGCGTACGGAAATTGGAATTTAAAGAAGGACGTCAAGGCCGGGGCTTTTTATCCGAGGCCGAACGTGGATTCCTCCATACTAGAATATAAATCTTCTCCTGTATTCGAGAAACAATCCGGATTTATCGCGCTCGAATGCCTTTGCAGAACCGCTTTCTGGGGAAAAAGAAAAAAACTGACTTCCTCTCTTAAAAACGCGCCAATCGCCTCCCTTCCCGTGGAAGTTACTTCCTCCGAAAATTTTTCGGAAGAACAGTTTCGAAATGAAAGCGTCCAATCTTTGGAAAACGCCGGCATCGATCTCAACAAAAGACCGGAAGAATTAAGAGCAACGGATTTTCACGAGGCAGCGCAATCTCTTTCGATTTATATATCAAAAATATTGAATATAATGTGAGTTTGGCGGTTGAAAATGAGAAAGAATTTTCTACTTATCTCTATATAGAGCGTGTCTAAAATTCTGCGTCTAAACGCGGGATTTGTGCTCACATTAACGGTACTCTATTTTATAGGAATCAGTAAAAGTAAGAGTCCCTACTTTTAGAATTTGTTTGTAAAATCGCGATTTGTTGCAGTTCCACATTTTAAGAATAGATTTACAAAGTTCGAATTCCAACTTCCTACAAAAAATGAATCATGGATTTCTTACGACCCTACTCACGTTAACATAGCTCGACAAAGTTTAGGAGTTTTTTTCGAGTTCCTTATATTCCTGAAGAGTTTTTTTCATAAATTCGTCCAACTCGGCTTCTTTTTTGAAACCGAAGTGTTGAAGGACGGCGGATTGAATCAGAAAATAATCGGAGAGGTCTCGGGAAATATCGATGATCATGTCAGAAAGATAAATCGAAAACACCGCGTCTTGAAATTCCTTTTTAACCAAAAGCGGTCTGTGATGCATCTCCGCGGCAACCCGAATCGTATCCGAAAAGTTCCACTTCTCACAGATCATACCTCCCAAAGTCGTATGAGAAATTCCTAATGCGGCCTCTTCCAGAGTCAACGGAGAGGGTAAAAGCCGATTTCCCAAAATTTCGGAGATTTTTTCGGACATATCGGGTTCAAGAGAAAGCAAAATTACTCGACCCACGTCGTGTAACAAAGCCGCACAAACCAGAACCGTGATTGTCTGTTTTTTCCAACCCATCCTTTCCCCAAGACGTCTGCATATAAACGCCGATAAGCTGGACCGCTCCCAAATCGATTCGAACTCTTTGTATCTTTCTTCCAGAATCTTTTTCGTTCCCAAACTCAAAAGAATACTGTTCAATTCGGAAAGACCGATAACCTTGATCGCGCCTTCCAAATTTTCCACCTTAGTCCTCTGCGAAAAAGAAGCAGAATTTGCCAATTTTAGAATATTCGCAGAAAGTGATATATCTCGGCCCACAAGTTCGGTGATGTTATGGATCGAAGAATCCGGTTTATTGATCAGACTCATGATCTGATTTACATTGTCGGGAAAAGTGGGCAGATTATCCAACTCGGAAAGAATCTCCCCCGTTTTCTGAAGATTGGTATTTTTTTTCTTAAATTCGAAAGGAATTTTGATATAAGCCGAAGTGATTTCTTCCTCGGATTTGATCCGATACGAATCTCCTTCGATTCCTTCGTTTTTCAACATCAGAAGAGACATCGCAAGTCCCAAACCGGCCCCCTCCGATTCGTCTCCATGATTTTCGAAAACTTCCGAAAGATTGTTATATGTGCGCGCCTTCGAAATTCTTTCTTGAATCCTTTGATCCTCTTCGGGAAGAAGACCAACGTTATTTGCAACCTTTAGAAGAAAACTATTCTGATTGAAACCAAATGTAACGAGAACGTACAACCCGTTTTGTTCAAGAAGATCGGCATAGAGGTCCTTCTTGGAGATCAATTTCTCCTTAAATTTTTCCATTCCAGTCTCATATTGAGACGGATCCTTGATATCCCAACCCGCTTCCCTAAAAATCACCCTCTTTTGATTCGCCTTCACGGCGTTCATGATAGTTTCTCTTAAAATGGAAAAGATACATTCTCTCAGAGGTATGATGTCCAAATACTGAAGATAACGATCCAATAAAAAACCGATAATTTTATCGATGTTTCGATTGAAGTGAGTGATTCTTAAATAAAGCGGATTGAGGGATTCAATCGGTTCGTTCAGATTTTTGACGGAGAGAAAATACCCTTCTTTTTCATAATGAAACCATTGAATCTTCATGCGGACTTCCAAACTCCGCTTAGGTCATTTAAATCTGACCCAAAACGAAGTTATGACTCTTTAAAGGTTCGTCAACCGGCACTTTATGTTTAGAGTTCTTTCCTGTCCAGAACAACTTTTACGAATCCGAAGCAAAGAGCGATCCAAATACCGATTTGGATGAGGGAATATTCTCCGTAATAATGAACTTGCGAAAGACTTTTTGCGAGAAGAGAACTCGAAAAAAAGAACACAGTTCCTTCCTGAGGTAAAATCCAATATATCGCTTCCAAGGCTTGTTTTTTTAAATCCGAAGTTTGAATCATATTCGCCGCAACGGACTCATAAATGAACAGATCCAAAAAGGTGGAAAAAACAAGCAGCGCAATTCCTCCAAAAAACGCAGCATTTTTACCGAAACTGAGGACCGAGACAAAGCCGAAAAGAATCAGGAAGTAAAAAACGGAAAACATCGTAAAACAAGCTTTCAAAAGATCCCAGGAAAAAACTTCTCCGCCGATCCACTGTTTAACGAGATACGTTCCGATTAAAAAAACGCCGTTTGCAAAAACGAGCAAAAGAACTCCCAAGGATCTTCCTCCGATATAAGTCAAAGAAGAAACGGGCCTTGAAAGAATCGGAATATAAGTCTTATTTTCCAGCTCTTCTCCCAAAAGCGAAACGGGAAGAAACAGCGCAAGAACCGTGTTCC
>NZ_CP040840.1:790000-805000 GCF_006874765.1 Leptospira weilii | reverse complement strand
AGAGCTTAGCCCCTTCAGATACGAATTGATCTGCAAAATATTCGCCCTATAGGCGGGTTGAGACGTAGGCGGAAGAACCGTGACCAAGATCATTGCGTTACTACGAGATTGGATTAAACTAAGGAGATTCTCGTAGTTCTTCGGAAATTGGTCGACCGGATAACCGGAGACATCGTTCGTTCCCAATTCTAAAATTAAAAGGTCTTGTCGTTCAGTCAAAGCAGTTTCAATCGCCTGAAGCCAAGCGGGAACGTATCTTCCAGAAACCGAATAATCGGTAACCGTAAATCGGAAGCCGAGTTTTTCTCTCAGCCCAAAGCCGCCCGATTCTTGGGATAAAGAATCTCCGATAATTCCCACTTTCAAAAGCGGGCCCGTCAAAGGCAATAAAAACGAAAGTCCGTGCTGCTCGCCCTCCTTACCGACACAGGAAATCAATAAGAAAAACAGAATATTCTGAAATTGAAGAAATCTACGAAGCCAAAAAGAATTCATTTTTTTTTCCGGAGATAAATTTCCGCCTGAGCGCGCACTAATTTTCGAGTCGTAGAAGGAGAAACGGAAATATTTTTTTTATAAAAAGAAGACGAATTTTCCTTAAGATAACTTTCCACAGTATCGTTCCGTTTCGTCCCTTCACTGAAAACAAACGTATCGATGGAATCCAAAGTACCCGCAAACATCCCCGAAGGAACCGGAAGTTCGCCCGGAATAAATTCTAAAATTTTTTGATCCGGATATCTTTCCCTTAGGTAAAAATACGGATCCGGAATCGCCTGAAGATAAATCTTCTTGGAATATCTCAATTCAGCCGCAATTTCCTCCGAAAATTTTCTTCCGAGATCGAATTCCGGATTGATAAAGCCAACTTTTCGATACGCGAGAAACAAAACGATCAAATTGCAAAATAAAAGCCCCGAACCTACGTAAATCACCCTCTTACGATCGGATTCTTCAAACAACATTCCACCTAACGCAGAAAGCGGAAGGGTAAGATACATCACGTAATAAAATTCGGTGGATAAAAAGAGGAATATAAGGGTTCCAAAAATCCAAACAAAAAGAAATAAAAATCTCTCCTTCAATAACCTTCGATTGATTCCGATTCCCGACAAAAGAAAAATGTAAAATAAAATTCTAACTCCCGGATTTTCATATCCTCCGATCAAAATCTTAATCTTCGTGAGAACGGAAAACAAAGTGAAAAGCTCCTTCTTTCTTCCGAACTGCAATCCAAACTGAAACAGAAATAAATTCCAATGAGGAAGTAACCAAACGATCCAAATCGTAAGGGGGAGGATTCCTCCCACCCAAAACCAAGAAGTCGACAAAGATTTCCTTCTCCAAAGAAGATATAAGGAAGGAACTCCAAACACAGAACCGAACGGGTGAGAAAGAAAAGACAGCCCAAGAAAAATTCCGGAAAAAAAAGCTTCAACTTTCCCGACAGGTCTTGGATGCTCGTCCAAAGCGGTGCGAACCGAAAGGAATAAACTTGCTAATGCGAAAAACAGACAAAGCATCTCCATCCTTGCCATCGTTCCCACTCTCAAAAATAATAGGTCCGTAACGAGCAACAAGCCGGCAAATAATGCGGACAACAAAGAAAATCCGATTCTAAATAAAATCCCGTAAAAAATAAAAACACAAAGCGCCGCAACTACAATCGTGAACAAACGAAGTCCGACGATTCCCGGAAACACATACTTCATCCAAAGGCCGCCGGAAAAAAAATACAACGGCGGCATCCACAGAGTTGTCTCTTCCATTCCCGGAATCAAACCTTCTAAAACCCGAGTTCGAAGAGTTCCAAATTCCGCAAAGTCTTGCGAAGGGGAAAAAAATAAAACTTCGTCCGGCCAAATCGGAGGAAATTCAAGCCGATCGTTGTATAAAATCCATACGAAGAGTAATGCTAGAAAAAACGGCGATATCCAAGAAAGTGTTTTAGATGAAATGAAAGCGAACGTTTTCCGGGACATAAAAATCCGAGAGGTAATCCCGGATTTTAGCGAGCGAGTCAAGCGCCGAACTTTCTGTTTCGTAGACTTCAAACAGATCCAATAGTTCGACCACATCGAATACCTTTTTTACGGGAGGAGTAATACAACAAAGTTTCAACTTTCTTCCCTGCTTTTCTAATTCCCTGACCATACCGACGAAGATACGGATTCCTGAGGACGAAATGTAAGAAATATTTTCCAGGTTGATCAGAATATCACCCTGTCCGGACTGAACATCGTCCAACAATTTCGCTTCCACTTCGTCTGAATGTCCGATATCCAGCCTTCCATTAAGCGCCACCAGAGTATGCTTACCAATTTTTTTCGTTTTGATTTCCAAAAAATGGCTTCCTTTGGGAGAATTAAACCTAAATTAAGGTTTCGGAATTCGTTTACAACTCATTTTTAAGTCCCGATATCTATAATTTCATCCAAAGAAAAATTTTTCACCGATCTGATCCTCGATTTTTTCCCGATCAATTTGTAGACAGCGCGCCTCGTCTTCAATCCTAGAAATTCGCCGATAAATTGAATCGAATCCCCACTCGAGTGAAGTCGAACGGCTATCGTTTCTCGAATTTTAGAACAGCTTACTTCGATATTCGTTTCACGTTTTAATTTTTCGAAAAGTTTCTGAATCGTTTTAGGATGTAACTTCCCTTTTCTTCCCGGAAATACGTACTCCTCTGAAGTTTTACCCCGAATCGCTCCATAAAAATCCCGAAGTAAAAAAGAGGAAATTTTAAGGTAACGATCCTTTCTCCCTTGAAATCCGCAAACTCTCAATAACTTATTTTCCAAGTCGACATCGCCGCAACGTAAGGAAACTAGCTCTTCTGATTTTAATCCGAACATAATTAGGCATCGAATCCATACAAAATGATCGGGATTGCTTCTACTCGCGCCGGTGAGAGACCTTATCTCAAAATCCGTGAGAATGTCTTTAAACTCGTAAATTTCCGAATTCCCTTTTTTCAGATTCATAAAAGAACCATTCCTTTCAAATTCGGTTTTATTTATCGGGCATCGCTGAAATAATGCCAACAAAAATTAATCTTTTTAACAAAAGCAGGGAAATATTTTTAATTTGTACAACACACTTTATGAATATTCAAAAAACTTAAAATATTCTATTTCAGAATATTCGAAAACAAACGCGAGCATCGAAATCTTTCTTTCTATCGGTTGACATAAAATCGGAAAACATGCGAAACAAATCGCATATAAAGAATTATAATTGGAAATTAGTATATTTTAAAATTTGAAAATACACCGAACGGAACTTAGGGGTCTCGCTTTATATGAGCTTGTTTTAAAATCTTGAGAAAAATCTGTTACAATCATTTCATAAGTTGCAATAAAACGCAGGACTCCCACAGATTACGTCCCTTTAATAATCCCTGTAAAACAAAGTACCGTTAATTTAAGCGTAAATCCCACGTTTAGACGCAGAATTTTAGACATTTGATTATACGGAGATGAGTAATAGTTCACGAACTTTCTCTAACGGATTTTACTGTCGTTGAAAAACTCCATGATTCAGTTTAGCAAAACCGCTTCAAACATCCATTTCAACGAAGCAGAAACAGATAGAGAATTAATTTTTTTCAAAAACTCTATTGTTAAATCCAGTAACAGTTCCTAAATCAGAGGTTTTAGGAGAGCGAAATTCTATTTTATTTCCACACGATTCAACTCGTCCAATTCCACTTTCCAAGATCGAACGATTTGAACCATTACGTCCAAAACCTCAGGCTCGGGTGAATCGTAGGAATCCGCGGCAAACGAATCTACGGTTTCAAATCCCTTAATTTGAATCAGGGAATTCTTTTCCATTTTCGCCCGAAACACTTCGAACTCTTCTATGGAATCTGTCGGAGAATTTTTCACATAATACGGCTTTATAATGCTTATCCTAAAACTTTCTATGGGAAGATTTTTGAGAGTCTGTAAGATCCGAAAGGACAATAAGGCCGCTTCCAACTTCATTCTTTCCTTATATTCCTTCTGTCCCAAAAACGTAAGGGCGGTATTTCCTCCCATCGCGAGTGTTACTTTTACCGTGCCCGTTTTATCCCCAGTAGGCGAAATACTCGGAGATATTTCGATTTCTTTCAAACGATCGCCTAACAACAGGAACGATGTTTGGCGAATTTTTTCTTCAAGCGGAATCTCCCGATCGGATAATATCTTTTCAACTTGGTCTTTTATGCTCGGTTTACAACCCACATTCGCAATTGAGATCGAAAGAATAAAAATAAGACAAAAAAGCCTACAGATAAAATTGAAATTTGGAGAAACTTGTGTTTGTAAGGGACTTCGATTCGATGAGTTTGAAAACAATTGCCGATTCTTCATAGAAATCTCCTTTGTTTCTTTCGAAACATATCCGTTTAGCCTAAGAGTCACAATCATTTTTTGCAAGCCTTTAGTCGTTTTTAAACTTAGATTTCTCAAATGATTGTTTGATTTCTTGTCAAAAGTAAATAGAGAATATCGATTATCAAATCCATTCGCCTTTCGTCTTGTTATGCTGTCCTGATAGATCACAATCGAAATGATAAAAGGTTCGCAACCACCCACTTCGTTTTTATTTTGATAAGAATTTATTTCAAATGACTACGTTTTACTATGTCCTGTCTATAAGTGACCCGCGAAATCTTCGCACAAATCTGCCTTTTCGGCGCAAAACTATAACACCTTACCAGCACGTTTCGATTTAAGCTGAAAAGACGTTTTATTTTTAGATCGTCCAATCCAAAAATTCATCCCGCTTCCCTTCAAATCACGAATTGCCTAGATTTATCTATTTTATAATCCATCTTAGAGCGATTCTCTAAAAAAAAATTCAACGTTTATTTTTTTCTGTAATTTTAATTAGGTGATTTCGTCATAAATATCAGTATGAAACCGAAAAAAATCTCCAAAGACGATCTTGAATCCCTGATAACAGGCGTTAAATCTCAATCCATTGAAGCCGTAGGCAATTACCTATATAAAGGATTTAGAATACAGATTAGCAAATACAATCTGTCCGGCGCCGAAAGAGTTCAACTTTTATACCAAAAAAGAAGAAATAACGGCCTTTGTATCGTGTGTGGAACGAAAGTCTCCAAAAAGAACCCTTCTTCCGGAAAACTCTACAGACTCTGCGAACGCCATCGCAAATCAATCGATCAGAAAAAGTAATCAACTTTTTCGAAAAACCTGCAGATAATTCTTTAGTAGGAGGGTATTTTTCCCTCCGGAGCTTTATTTTGCAGGCCAAAAGATTCTTCATTTTCCTTACAGCTTGTTACAAACCCCAAACGCCCCGCGTGGTCCAGAACGACAAAATCAGATTCCCCATTCTGTCGAATGTGCACCGGGCAATTTTAGGGTTAATCCGTAGAGAACGACACACTCGGCTTAGGAAAAAAAATACCAAGTTTAAATACGCTTTCTTCGAGTTTTTTCAGATAAAATTTTTGATGATTTTATCCTTATCTTGGATTTCCTTTTCCGGCTCTTTGAGTTCTGAAATCGGCTCTCTTCAGGAAACTCAAGCCGAAAACCTACTTAGAATCGCGGAAGAAGCTTACAAAGACCGAAAATTCCACAGATCCATCGAGGAAATTAAAAATTTCCTGATTCTTTATCCGACAAGCAAACTCAAATACAAAGCCTATCAGGTTCTAAAAAATAATTACTCCAGGCTTGGTCGCCCGGAAAAAGTCCTCGAAATCAATCTGCATCAATATTCTCAGGAACCGACCTCCTCCCAAGGTTTAAACGCATTTTTCGAAGTCGGTAAACTTTATCTCGAAATCGGGGAAAAGAACAAAGCGAAAGAAGTTTTCAAATCAATCTGCACTCAGTCCTTTTCCAGAGAACTCGCCGAAAAAGCATTCGTGGAACTCTCGGAATGGGATATTTTAAACGATTCAAAGACGGAAACGTCGGAATGTGGAGAAAATACTTCTTTTTTTCGAGATTCAATTCCTGAAAACCGATAATGAAAACAGTTGAACTCTGATTTTTAAAAAAAATATTAACATAACAGCATGTCCACAGGCATCTTCCAAATCGTTAATTTCCAGAAGGGCTCCTATATTATCGTAGAGGGTAAAAAAGATTCTCCTAGTTTCTTTATTATTCGGGAAGGGAAGGTAAAAATAGGTAGAGAAAACCCGGTCGTCGGCGAAGACCCAAATTCCGTCCAAGGCCCGGGGGACTTTTTCGGCGTCGTCGCCGCGATGAGCCAACACGCCCAAATCGAATCCGCAGTGGCACTCACTGACGTTTCGGTGATCGAGGTGAGTTACGATCAATTCGGAACTCTCATTCAAAGAAACACCCCGGTAGCGATGAAAATCATCCGGTATTTTTCGATGAAACTTCGCCAATTCGACCAGACAATCACACGTTTGACATTCCGCTCCGCAGTGGAAGAAGATCCGAACGAACTCTACAACATCGGCGAAAACTACTTCAATCAGAAGAACAACCACCACGCCGCTTACGCATTCCAAAAGTACCTTCAATATCTTCCGAACGGTCCGTTTGCCACTCAGGCAAAACTGAAATTACAAACGATGAACCAACCGATGCAAGCTCCCACGATCGATCTTACGAAGTTCAATCGTATGTACGCGGACAACGAAATGATCTTTTGCGAACACGAACCCGGTAGAGAACTGTATATCATTCAAAACGGTAAGGTAAAAATCACAAAGATTGTGGATAAAAACGAAGTATTACTCGCGGTTCTTCAGAATGGGGATATCTTCGGCGAAATGGCGCTTCTCGATAACAAACCGAGATCCGCTTCGGCAATCGCATGGGGCCATGTCCAACTTCTCGCGATCAACAAGGCCAACTTCGAAGGTATGGTCAAAGCTCAACCCCAACTCGCAACCCGTTTGATCACTCTTCTTTCCGAAAGAATTTGGACCGCTTACAAACAACTTGCAAACTTAATGATCAACGATCCTCAAGGTAGAATTGCAGATACTCTGTTAACTCTTGTCGAAAAAAATAGAATCAAGATCGCTCCGAAAATTTCGTATAACTTTGAAATCGGCACGAAGGATTTGATCAAAATGGTCGGTCTCTCCTACCCGAAAGACGAGAATTTAGTCCTAGATCTTTTGACTAAAAACAAATGGATCAAGCTTGATCAGGGCAAACTCAGCTGTACCGATTTAGTCGAACTGGAAAAGTTGGTTCATATTTATAGAAAAAAATCCCAAATGGAAAACAAACTCAAAAAAAGAGTATAACTCGTGTTTTCAAATTTGAATGCCTTCTCCAGATTCTTCCCGAGTTCCCAATCCTAAAAAACGTTCTCCTTCCGTTTTAGAAGATAGGAATATTCGTCTCCGAAAAGCCTCCGATTGGCTTCGTAAAAAGGATCCAATCACAAAAAAACTGATCGATTCCATCGGACCTTGTAAGTTAAAAACCATAGGCAACCCTTATCAGGTTTTGATTAAATCCGTTCTGGGCCAACAACTCTCCGTTAAAGTCGCCCTAACCTTCGAACGCAGATTGATTTCTCTGGCAGGAAGTAAAAAAATTCCCTCTCCGGATCAGATTGTAACGATTCCGAACGAGAAGTTGAAAAAGATAGGAGTTTCCCAAGCTAAGACTGAAACAATCAAACGAATCGCCGAAGCTTATTTGAATCGGGATATCACCGATTCAAAACTTCGTAAATTAGAAGATTCTGATGTTTTAAACCTTCTTTGCTCTTTGAAAGGCGTCGGACCTTGGACGGCGGAAATGGTTTTGATCTTCGCCTTGGATCGTTGGGATCACTTTTCCATCAACGATCTGATTCTTAGAAAATCTGTGGAAAAACACTATGGAATTTCCAAGGATAATAAAAAGGAAATCCAGCATTTTTTAATGAGTTATTCTCCCTTTAGAACGATCCTTTCCTGGTATCTTTGGGCGGATATAGACGGTGGCGAAGGTTGGGGCTAACCTGAGAAGAAAAATCATCGTTGCTTAGCCGTCTAAGAGCTAAGAGTAATCATTCCCCGAGAAACCGTCTCTTTGGAAGTTCCCAATTTTTTAAATCGCCTTTTCAATCATTGCATTTTCACCCGATGACATTACAATTATTGCAACATCACTTAAGAGACGATTATTTTCAATAGAAACACAAATTCCCCGGCCTTACACAAACGAATTTCTCTCCTCACCTTTACACTTCTATCTTAAGTAGGACGAAACACCCTATTCCAAAAGAAATACATATGCAAAGTATTTATATATTTTTCATTTGAATGTATAAAATGACTTAATTTGAGAAAATGTAATGATCTTTTTTCCCATTTTTCTTTTTATATTCATTCAAACTTGTTACCCAACGGAAATAATCAACGCCTCCAATCCGGAAACTAAGGATTATTGGATACGACTTTTACTTCGAGGAGGAGAAGAAAAAATCACTACAACAGAACTCGAAACGGAAATCGAATTTGAAACTGAAACCCCCGCCCAAAAACCTTTTTCTGAAAATTTAAATTCCCGAAAATTAGAATGGACTTTGTTGGTTGGAACATCGGATGCAAGAACCTACGGAGGAGGCATGGCCATTGATAACAAAGGCTTTATATACGTTGCGGGAGATACCGATAAAGGCGTTTATAAAGCCGAGCCGATTGGAAATCGGGATCTCATTCTTGGAAAGTACGATTCCAGAAAAAACGCAATCTGGACCAAACAAGCCGGGGCTCCAAAAACTAAGCTGGAGGTTAAAGATCTCTCAGTTGATTCTCAAGGTAATGTCTACATCGTTGGCGATACGAAAAATAATTTTGCAAGTCCGCTTTCGGGCGAACAAGATCTATTTCTAATCAAATTCAACTCTGACGGATCCCAAGCTTGGGCAAGACAAACAGGCTGCATAGGAAATTATAGCACAAGCGCTAAAAAAATCGCCGTAGATACATTCGGAAATTCTTATATAATCGGAAATTCAACCGGAGCTTTTGGAGGAACTGAGATCGGAACCAACGGATTTATCATCAAGTTTGATACCAACGGTAACCAAATCTGGGTCAAACAGATTTCGGCGAATAAAGCCAATATCCCAATTTATCCGGGTGGGATTACAATTGACGAGGTTAGAGATAGTATCTACGTGACCGGCTCAGGAAGAGCGAACTTTTCAACCAATACCATTCCCAGTATCGGATTTCTCGACCTTTTTATTTTTAAATATGACAGTAGCGGTAATCGTCAATTCTTCGCTCAACTGGGTTTCGCTTCCAGCACAACCGATGGCTCCTCTCTCAGTGTGGATCCGTCCGGAAACGTTTTTGTAGGCGGAACTAGTAACGCTAATTTTGAATCAGAAACCAAAAACAAATCGAACTTTCGGGGACTTTTGGTTAAATACGATTCGTCAGGCGTTCGACAATGGATTCAACAACTCGGTCCGATAGGCAATCAGAGAAAACAAACTGTGATTACCGCAATTACAACCGATGCAAACGGGAACATTTTTACAACGGGCTATAGCAGCGAAAACACCACTGATGAAACGAACGCATCGACAGGCAGGAACGATCTTTTTCTGGCCAAATTCAATTCCTCCGGACAAATCGGATGGACACGACAAATCGGAACTTCCAAAAGCTTAATATTCAGTACCGGAATCGGACTCGACTTCGAAGGAAATCTCTATTGCTCCGGATATACGAGCCAAAGCATGAATCAAATTTCCAAAAAGGGAGTTTACGATCTATTCCTCCTGAAATTCAAATAACTCTTGCTCCAATTCGATTTCTTTTCTGTTCAAAAAAAATCCGTTTGAGACAAAGGACTCAGGCGGCAATCATGAACCGAAATCGAAACATTATCCACGTAGGTCTAAGCGATCTATTTTTACCGATCATAGTTCGATCCAAATCCGAGGTCCTTCAGTTCCAATCCAACCTGGAAGAACTAGGAATCGAAATCACAGGAACCAATTACGGACCGAACCAAAACATTCTCACAAGACAACTTTCTCAATCGGTTCTGACAATTCAGCTCATCAACGCCGGTCCCAATATCACACAACTTCTTATCATCTCCGAAAATCCGGACGGTTCTTTGGAATCCATCGAAGAAGATTTTGAAAGAGTACTCGAAGCATTCGACAAAGTTTGGCCGATTCAGGGAAAAAATGTGGTAAAAAGCGACCTTACCGTTCGTCTCTTAGTGGACTCTTCCACAGAACACGCATTCGGCGAGATCTGGGAAAAAAGACTTCGTCAGAACAGAGACAGTCTACAACAACTCGGAAGACCCATTTTAGGCGGAGGACTCAGATTCGTCCTCCCTCCGTTAAATTCTCAAGACCCGGAAGATCACGGAATCGAAATCAAAATCGAGTCCTTTTTTCCAGACCCTCGCAAAGTTTTTATAGAAGCGATTTTTCTTTGGGGTACGCCGCGTATGATCTCCGAAAAATGGAACGCTTCCGATCGTATCCAAAAAGTAATTCAGTACTCGGAACAGCACCTGATTCCTTTTTTGGACCATACTTACTAGAAACATCTCAAAAATAATCTCAAAAATACTTTATCTTTGCTTAAAACGTCGGTTCCAATCATCCTAAGATATTTCCGAGATAGTTTCGCATCATGAATGCACACCGTTCTTCGGCTTAGCGATACGAAGAAATAGCCTTCGTCGAAGACAAAAACCGAGCGGAAATCCGCGAGCCATAACGACGGGGCCGTCCGCTTGCAGACGGAACATCCCGAAAAAATCTTCAAAGATATCCGAACCTCTTAAATATTGTCCGGGGATACGGATAAACTCCGACGGCAGGAAGTACATCATGATTCGATTTTTACACACAGCAGACCTACATCTCAGTCAAAAGGAAAAAGATTATTCTCTCTCCGTCCTAAAAGAAATTGTTTCCAATGCGAACGTAGAAGGATGTACGCACATACTTTTCTGCGGAGATCTTTTCGACCGTAACTCGGATATAGCGGCACTCAAAATAGAGGTGAAAGAGATTTTAACAGCGTTTCCGGGAAAAATTTTCTTTATCCCCGGAAATCACGAAGAACTAGGAATTCCCGAAGGAACCTATCCGATCTCCGCCGATCTTTCCCCGATGTCGTATCCGCAAAAAACCGACAACTTTAAACTTTGGATCGAGGAAATAGACGGCGTCGAAGCGGAATTTTTCGGTTTTCCATTTCACAGAACTTTAGATTATTCGAATATTCAATTTAATGAAAAAAAGGTTCATTATCGGATCGCCCTTTTGCACGGAACCGATACGAAATTGGTGGAGTATCTGGGCCCTTCCCCGGAAGAAACGGATTCCATCCTGGACTCGAAGCCGTTTTTGAACGCGAAGTTTGACTATCTTGCGCTCGGCCACATCCATCGAGAACGCTCCGAAAGATCCGGCTCTCTTCTCAAAGCCTATCCCGGTTCTCCCAGAGTTGTTTCTTCAGGAGAATTCGGGCCTCGCACAGTCAACATAGTAACTCTAGGAAAAAACGGAACTCCGATCGTTCAAAAAAAAATCATCACTTGCGCGGGGGAATTCAAAGAATTCTCCGTTTCGGCCAACCTTTCCGGAGAAATTCCCGAACTTTCCAACATACCCGCTCTCGTATCGAAACAAGATTTCGTTCGAATTAACGTTTCCGGAATCGTGGAAGACGAACATATCGTATCGGAAATTTTGGACCGTTTTTCCAAGTCTCTCGTTTGCAGAAAATTAGAATTTAAAACCGGCGATCTCAAAACCTCTTCGGTTTTGATCGACAATCCTGTCGCCAAATTATTTTACGATAAATTAATGTTCAAAAAGAGGAATTGGGATATCCCGGACCCTCCCGATTGGAACGAAATTTTGGTCTTAGGCCTAGAACAAATCGAAGAACACTCGGGGAAAAATTAAAATGATCTCTGGAATTCAATTGAACAAATTCGGCAAATTCGTTCAGAAAGAATTTAACCTTTCGGACACCGTCACCGTTTTTTTCGGCAAAAACGAATCCGGAAAAACCACAATCTTCGACGCGCTACGGCTCGCAATCGGCAGCAAGTTTCTTACCGCGAATCAAGAACCGAAAAAAAACATTCTTTCTCGTTACGGCGAAAAAAGTTTAGATGGTTATAATATTCTAGGTAACGTTCCCGATCTTTCCAAGGAAACGGCGCCTCAGTACGTCCACTGTGTTTCTCTGAGAGAAGGTGAATTGGAATTTGCGTTTAACAACGACAAGTTTATCAAACCCGATTTTCTCCGAAGTAAACTTCTAAACAACGGGATCGACTTGGATGGAATTGCAAGTTCGCTCAAAAAAATCCATTCTCCGAAAACGGGAAGCAAGGACTCGAATCTTTTCGAAACTCTGAAAAAAGAAATTTCGGATCTTAAATCAAAAAGAACCGAATTGATTTTCGAAATCGAAAACCTACATTCCAGAAACAAAAACAACGCCGAAAAAGAGGAAAAACATCTCAAAGACCGAAACAGAGAATTTGAAATCAAAGACAAACTCGCTCAAATCGAAAAAGATTCCGAATTAGATTCTAAAATTCAAAAGAAGATCAAACTTTTGGAATCTCTTTCCGAAATTCAAAGACTAAAATCCGTTCAAGAATTTATCAAGAAAAACTTTCTTTACGCAAAGGACGAATCTTCCGCTTTCGAAAACCTTCAAAAAGAAATCGAAAAATCCAGAAACGCCCTCTACTCTTCCGAGACATTGCTCAGAGACAAAGAAAATGCGATCGATTCCAAAAAGAAACATCTAGACGAACAACAAAACCTACTCCCAATCCTTCAAAAAATGAAACAAAAGGCGGAGGAGTGGTGCGAAAAAATCGACAATACCCTTCGGGAAGACGGTTTTACCGAAGAGATTCGAACGAATCATTCCAATCCTTTCAGTAGAATTTTAGGAATCCTTTTAATCGGACTTGGTTTTTTAGGACTTGTCGGCGCATTCGGCGGTTTTTTACTTTCCAAGCTTTCACCCATCGCACTTTTAAGCGCGGCTTTGATTTCCGCAAGCCTGATCGTTCTCGGCTTTTTTCTGTTCGTGCAAAAAAGGGAATCCGTCAACTTCAGATACAGTTCCGAAAAGGAAAAGGACTTCGTTCTCAAAATTTCCGGCTTATGGAATTTAACATTTCCGGAATATTCCATTCCCTTTATGGAAAAGATCGATCATATAAGACAGTTTTTTCTAAAACAAATCCAAAATTTCGATCTAGAATCGCGCCAGACCGAAACCCTAGAAAAAGAAATCCGTACATTGTCAAGGGAACTCGACACAATTCGTTCGACCTTAAGACTCGAATCCGAAAAGTCCACAGAACTTCAATCCAAAATAAATTCCTGGCTGAACGATAGAAAAGCAGCCACAATCCAAGACTATCACAAACAAGTCGCGGAACTCCAAGCCCAATCCAGAAATTTTTCCGAAGGTCTGAAAAAAATTCTCACAGATCACTCCGCCAAAAGTTTGGAAGATCTGGAAATTCGGCAAAAGACTACGATCGCAACTATGGACGACGTTCCGATCCAATTTCCGAACGATCCGCAAAGACCGTTCAGGGATTCGAAAAAAAAGGAACTCGAAAAAGAACTTCAAGCCCTGGAAAGCGAATTAAAAGAATTGAATACCGCAATTCAAGTGGAAGAGGCTCGGATTCAGGATTCTCTTCCCGAAAAGGAAAAGGATCTGATTCGTACGATTCAAACCCTTTCCGAAAAAGAATTATATTTTTCTAATATTATTTCCAAACGCAGATCCGCAATATTCGCCCAGGAACTCGTCGAAGAAATCTCCAAAGATCAAGCCGCCCAGTTCTCGTTCGTATCTTCCGAAATCGGCAAGGAAATCAACCTTATGCTTCCGAAACGAGACATTTCTTTCGAATCCATCGACAAAAAAGAATCGATCAAAATGAAGGACCAATCCGGAGAATTCAGACCCATCGATCATCTCTCTGGCGGAACATTGGCAACTTTCTATCTGGTTTTCAAACTGTTTTTGGCTCGTAAGACCGTTCCCAAATACGGAATCCTCTTGTTAGACGAGCCTTTTGTTCATCTGGATACGGAGAGAATCGATTCCGCTCTTTCCTATCTCAAGGCCTTCCAGAAAGAAACTGAGTATCAAATCTGTTTTTTTACGAAACAGGAAGAACTCGCGGAAACAGTTCTCAAGATTTTTCAAAATTCGATAAAGATTCCTTTGTAAAATCGATTCGAGTCCAACATTGTTTGAGATATTTTTCGAGGTTCTGAGACGAGTTCTTTAGGTCGAACTTCGCGTTAAATAACCGATCCGCAAGAAGTCATCTCGTAAAAACGGAAACACTTTCCAGATGACTCGTATGCGGGAACAGATCCACCGGAGTCATTTTCGTATATTTGAAAACTTTGGTAAGCTCAACCGCATCCCGTAGCAACGTCTCCGGGTTACAAGATACGTAAAGAATCTTAGGTATTTTAGAGTTTAATAATATTTCTTTCGTCTCAGAGTCGAGTCCCTCTCTGGGAGGATCCAAAATCACTACGTCCGTTTTTTCGTTCAAAGCCGTACGTAAAGAATGCAAAACCTTTCCCTTGATAAACGTGACGTTTACAATTCCGTTCGCCTTTGCCGCCCCAATTGCGGATCGGATCGAATTCGGATTCTCTTCCAATCCGATCACTTTTTTGGATTTGGAAGCGACATACAGAGAAATCGTTCCGATTCCGCAATAGGCATCGACTACGTTCGAATCCCTCGGAAGTTCCTCCAAAACGAGATCGTAAAGATTTTCGATCTGAAACGGATTCACTTGAAAGAACGTGGAAAGTCCGATCTGAAAATCAAGATCGCCGATCTTTTCCTTTACAAAATGTCTTCCGTACCAAGTCGTTTCTTTTTCGCCCAAAACAACCTTAGTATTTCTCTGATTTACGTTTTGCAGTATTCCCACGACCTCGGCTTTCGATTTCTCATTACATAAGAATTGTTGAATATAA
>NZ_CP040840.1:747500-782500 GCF_006874765.1 Leptospira weilii | reverse complement strand
GTCGCCGGTTTAACTTCTTATTTCAAAACCATGAGCCCCGCCGAATTCAGTTCCAATTATCCTTAACACGAATCTTTGAAAAAACCACCTGTTATAGTCATAACCAACCCCAAAAGTACTTGGTCCGAAGATAAATCTGTCGGAATTCCGACAAATCCTCTGTGAAACGATCGGCCCCACCCTGATTTTTGGTGGAGGGTGATGAGCGACCCGTAGGGAGCAAATCATTGAGCCTGGAGGTTCGGGAGATTTTTCTCTATCAGAAAATCATACTTTTTGCAAGTAAAAAGCCTCATTCTTGTCGGAACACTTGAAAAATATCGGTTTTTGATCCTTATTATCCCAAAAGTCTTCCTAATTTGTGGGGTTGGTTATAGTAGATTTCAAGAACGCAAGTCTCTTCGATGTGTTTTAGCGATCAAAGTATCCAATCCATTGCCATAACAAAATCTATCGTCCAAAGCGACCACCACATCACAAATAAACGTTTCACGAAATACAACTCGTGTTTATTAGAGAAGTCTAAATTTCTGTTCAAACGACATAAGAACCTGCCCCAAAAGAAATTAAAGCATCTCGCTTCAGGAACCGGAGAGAGACTTGTTATCTGTTCGCGCTCTTCTTTGTTGCGCAAAGAACCAACGCCTTCGCTTCGCGGCTTTTGGTTATCTCGCTTCAGGAAACGCAGAGAAACTTGTTATCTGTTCGCGCTCTTCTTTGTTGCGCAAAGAACCTTCGATCACGCTCCGCTATCTACGGTTATCTCGCTTCCTAAGGGGCGCTCATCTTTGCTACGCAAAGAACCTTCGATCACGCTCCGCTATCTACGGTTATCTCGCTTCCTAAGGGGCGCTCATCTTTGCTACGCAAAGAACCTTCGATCACGCTCCGCTATCTACGGTTATCTCGCTTCCTAAGGGGCGCTCATCTTTGCTACGCAAAGAACCTTCGATCACGCTCCGCTATCTACGGTTATCTCGCTTCCTAAGGGGCGCTCGATATATATAAAACGTCCCAGATTCCCCAAAAGCGGCCAATCTCTCCCGCATTCGGAAGAAGTCTAAAATCCATTCTCCCTTCAATCAATTCTCCGGGATCCACACGAAACCGTACCGGAAACTGGGAAGAATACGTATCACTGCCTGGAAACCGTACCGTTGTTTTTAAAATTCCATTCACATACACTTTCAGTTCCCTCGGCTTTACACCCTTAGGTCTTTCAGTATACGTAAAGTGCGTTAGATCCAATTGAACATAAAGAGACTCGTTTCGCAAAGGATCCGCAGTCAGATAAAAACGAAGCCCCTCCTCCGGTATCATCCTGCAAAGTCCGTCTTGAAGCTTGCCAGTCCCCACACCTGGCGCTGAATCTGGTCTATCTCTTTCTAACTGCATTCCATTGTGAATCGCCCAAGTGGAAAGCTCGTCGTAAGTTCTAAAATCTTCGGTATGAAGAGGCTCTCCACTTTCACCCTGATGATCAAAGTTGATGAATTTTTTAAATTTCGGATTTTCTTTCGATTGGAGAAATCCCGTATTGGTAAAAGTAAAACAGAAAAAAACGAGTATCAATCGGTGCCAAACCATCTACTCTAGTATCGACAGGATCGGGAAGAATTTGATCACAATCTCTACAATTGAACAAGCCGGAAAAACAATTCATTCCCCCTGCGTCGTGACCTTGGGAAACTTCGACGGAATCCATCTGGGACATCAAGCCCTCTTAGATCGGGTTTTGCAGGTTTCCCAAAAAACCGGACTTGCTTCCTGCGTCGTGACCTACGACCCGAATCCAGCCGTTGTACTCGGAAAAAAACCCGAAATGAAAAATCTCATGGTTCTTGCCGACAAGGAAGAATGGATCCGTCGAAAAGGAATCGATTTTTTAGTCGTACTTCCGTTTAACAAAGAATTGGCGGAAATGAGCGCGGAATCGTTTTTGGAAGAAATTCTTCTCAAACAATTGAAAGCCAGAAACATCATCATCGGCTTCAATCATTGTTTCGGAAAGGAAAGAAGAGGCAATTACGAACTCCTGAAAGAATATTCGGAAAAACTAAAATACTCGGTAGAAAAAATGGATCCGGTTTTTTTAAAAGAGATCAAACTTTCTAGTTCGTACGTGAGAAGGCTGATCTCGGAAGGCAACGTAAAAGAAGCGGCACGTTGTTTGAATCGCTTCTATTCCGTTTCCGGAATCGTAGTCGGAGGACACAAACGAGGAAGAAAAATCGGATTTCCGACGGCGAATGTCCAACCGAACGCAGATATTCTTCTTCCGAGCATCGGAGTTTACGCAGGGTTTACCACCGTGGCAGAAATCGAACATCCATCCATGATCAACATCGGTCACAATCCCACCTTCGGGGAAAACGCGCTAACTTTGGAATCCAACATATTCAATTTTCAAAAAGATATTTATGACGAGACGATAAAAATCACATTCACGGAAAAAATTCGAAACGAGATCAAATTCTCCAGCGTTGAAAATCTGATCGCTCAACTCAAACAAGACGAGATATCCGCAAGGAACATTCTTAAAACGACAATCAACGAAAAATCACCCCATCCTTAAGTGTAAATCGAAGCCTGAAAAAGACTTAGAAATCTAAAATAGAAATTTTATAGTTTCAAATTCATCGTCAAAATCCATACTCTATCCCAAACACGGTATTCGCTTTTTCGTATGAATTATTACCTCTTTTTTCCCATGGCGGCTTTCATTGCGAACACAATGTTCATCGCATTTGTATATGCGAGGCGTACCGGAAACCCGATTATTCGTTCTTATTTATTTTATACGATCGCCTTAAACGCTTGGCTTTTCACTTACGCATTCGAGTGGTCCTTTCCTCCGACGCCTTGGATGACTTGGGCTTTTAAAATTCTCTCAATCACCTGGCTTCCCCTCGGCGCGCTTTACCTGGAATTCGTTTTCACTCTTCTAAATAAAAAGCCCGGAATTCTTCTTTGGCTTTTTAGAATCGGAACTCTAATTTCGTATCTCATCACTCTTTCCACAGACTGGATCATTCAGGGAAACATCCATTACTATTGGGGAAATGAAAGCGAACCCGGTCCTTTGTATTTTTTCGTGATTTTCAATTTCGTAGCGCTTCCCGCTCTTATCGGTTTGGGAATTTTGACCAAATCCTTTTTCGTTTCGGGAAGAGATCAAAAAAAACAGACCGGTTTGGCTATCCTAGGTTCCATGTTTGCGATATTTCTAAGTTTTTATTCCGAAATCATTCAGGTGGACAATCGAGGAAGAATGTTGTCCATGCCCCTGGCCCCGATCGGAATCGTGATCCAGTCCTTTCTGATTTTTATCGCAATCACGAGATACGGCTTTCTAAGAATCAATCTGGAAGGGCTCGCAGCGGATTTGTTTCGAGACATTCACGACGGAATGATCTTGGTCAAACGGGATCGCTCCCTCTTTTTTATGAACGAATCAGCGATCAAAATATTAGGAATTTCTAATTCTATTCCTTCCCACTTTTATCCTTCCGATTTTTTAAAAGGATATCAGGAAAGTCCGGGTTATCTCTCCAAAGAATACGAACCCATTTTCAATACCAATTGCAGAGGAGTCGAACTCACGAGATCGAGCATAGAATTGACGGGAAAGGAAAACGGATATCTTTTCATTTTGAGAGATATCACCGAGAAAATAGAATACAGAGAAAAGATAGAACGTTTTTATTCCGATTTTAACAAAGACTTGGAAATCGCAAAAATCGCGCAAACTTCCGCGATTTCCACAATATTTCCGGAAAGTTCAAAATATAAGTTCTATTCTCACTTTCAACCGTTCGAACTTGTAGGCGGAGATTTTTTACGAGCCTTAGAACGTTCCGACGGAAAATTAGACATCCTTTTTGCGGACGTCTCGGGACACGGAATTTCCTCCGCCATGGTTGCCGGAATGTTGTCCATCTCCTTCCAGTTGCTCATAGAAACAAATCCAACTCCGAAAAAAGCTCTGGAAAATATCCAATCCTTACTTTTAAACGCAGTATTGAACCATCATGTTTCCGCAATTTATATCTCGTTCGACCCGGACACAAAAACATTAGAATATTCTTATGCAGGTCATCATCCGATTTTGGTTTTTAGGGAAGGGGAAATAATTCCTTTGAGGGGCGTAGGAAGAATCCTATTGATTACCCCGGACACGGAACTGAACAATTATACTTTTCAACTTAAAAAGGGAGATATTTTATTTCTTTACTCAGATTGTCTTTTCGAAGTGAGAAACCCCGAAGGAGAAATACTCGGGTACGAAAATTTCATGCTGAAAGTGAACGAAATCTCGGTTTATACTCCCGTCAACATTCTCAAAACCTGCATTGGCCAAGCCCTGGCCTTCGGCAACGGAAAACTTACGGACGACTTGACGATTTTGATTTTGGAGATTTTTTAAAGAATGAATCCGTACATTCTGATTCCTTTTTCGACCTTAACCATAAACGGATTTTTGCTCGCCTATGTAAGCGCACTCAAAGGAAAATCCGAAACGGTTACTCTCTATCAAAGATATTCTTTTTTACTTTTTCTCTGGCACATCTCTATCATTCTTTATTGGTCCTTCTTACCGAATGACTGGCTCACTATCGTTTTCAAAGCGTCTTCCTTTTCTTGGATCTTTATCGGTCTTTTATTCTTTGAATTTGTGGTTCGATTTACAAATTCGTCGTATCGATTTACGATCTACTTCTTCAGAGGCTTTTGTCTCGTTTCTTTTTTGTTAACGATCAGCACGGACTTGGTGGTAGCGGGAACGACTCGCGCTTATTGGGGAGATATGATTCTCGCCGGTCCTTTGTATCTCCCCATAAGCAACTTTGTCGGCGCAATTCCCACGTTAATCGGTTGTTTCATTCTGATTCGAAACGGATTTCGTTCCTCCGATCCGCTTTTAAAACAACAATCCAGACTCGTCGCTTACGGAACGATCCTTACGTTTCTCCTCAGTTTCACTACAACTCTTCTTCCGAGATATTGGAACCCTTCCCTTACGTTTCCTCCGTTAAGCGGAAGCGCCACGCTCATACAATCGATCTGCATTTTTATAGCGATCCATAAATACGGGTTCATGGATTTAAAGTTGGAACGCATCGCGCTGCGGCTTTATTCCGAAATCAGGGAAGGGCTGATTCTTCTTTCCTCCAAAGGAACCCTTCTTTTCAGCAATTTATCCGCGAGAAGAATGTTGCACCTTCCCGACAACATAAATCTCGGATCGAATTTCGATCTAAAAGATTATCTGGAAGATTTCCCTTCCGACTCTTTCTTTGAAAGAAAAGAATTCGTCAATTTAAGCGTAAAAACAGAAGACCTATCCCAGGATTCTCCAGAAGAATTTTTACAAATTACAGAAAACAAATATCTGGAAGTTTCCTCCTCTCCTATTTCCCTTTCCGGAAAAAACCGGGACAAGGTTTATATACTCAGAGACATCACCGAAAAGAAGAATGCGCTCGATAAAATTAGAAAATTATTATATAGATTGGACCTGGATCTGGATTTTGCAAGAGACATCCAGCAAATGATTACCACTCGGGAGTTCCCGGATTCACCGGATTATAAAATCCATTCTCACTTTCAACCTTACGTTAAAGTGGGCGGAGATATTTTGAAGGTGATCAAAGAAAAGGACGAAAGCCTGCACATTCTTTTCGGAGACGTTTCCGGACACGGTGTTTCCGCGGCGATGGTGGCGGCGATGATTTCGATAGCGTTCAACGCGGCTACGGGAAGAAGCATATCCACGGATAAGAATCTTCTTTTTATACACGAGCTTTTAAAGGACACGATCACACTCCATTCCCTTTCCTCCGTATATATGAGATACGTTTCCTCCGAAAGAAAATTAGAATATAGTTATGGAGGACACCACGCCGGTTTGCTGATCAGAAACGGAATCTGTAGCCCTATCGAAGGTTCGGGAGAAATTCTTTTTGCAACGCTGTCCCCGAAAATCCAAAGATACGAACTCGACTTGATAAAAGGCGACAGGGTTCTTTTCTATTCGGACGGTTTGTTCGAAGTGAAAAATAGCGAAGGGAACGTTTTAGGAAAAGATCATTTTCTGGAAGCGGTCAGTTCCCTGATTGTAGAAGACACAAATTCCATGATTCGCTCGATCCTCTCCTACTCCGGTTCCTACGGAGAGGGAGAAATATCCGACGACATAACGATCTTTTGTTTGGAAATTTTTTAAGGCGTATTAGATGGGCCTAACGCGAACTCGTAAGCCAATAGATAGAAAGAGAACTACCGAGAAAGCGCTTATAAGCCTTGGAGGCAATCATGTAATGCGATTTCATTTTCCATAGATCGCGAAGTTTACAAATATATCTATATATTATAATTTTCTAAAATTTCATACCAACCTAATCGTTACCTACGGAGCGTCGCAGTAACGATCCTCCATCGTTGGCCTTTTCTTCTCGGGCTTAATCATCAAATCCCCCGGCAATAAAATCGTATCCACTATAAAGGATAAGGGAACATTGAGAATGATGAAAGGCACAGGAATATAATACAGAATAGAAGAAAGTTCCACAAGACACGGAAAGCTCGTTATAGAAATTTGCATACCTATATACGGATGCCCCCAATTATTTGTTTCTGCGCCATGTTCCTGAATCGAAGAACAACCGAGCAAGACGACAAGTAATATCGAAATTAAGAAATTAAGTTTCATTTTTCCTAGAATGATTTCAACGATCGGCCCCAATTTTAATAAAAGATAGTTAATTTGCAATCCTAATTTCCCTCTCGCAACCATAGCAAATTGTCACATAGATAAACTTGCACAAAATCTTAAAATGCAGGAACTATTCCATTCTAATATAGAAATCAGTCTCAAAACTTCAAAGAGTTATTACTCATCTCTACATAATAGAGTGTCCAAAATTCTGCGTCCAAACGCGGGATTTGCGCTCAAATTAACGGTATTCTATTTTATATGAATCAGTAACAATAAATTTAAGCAGAAGTTCTCCTAAAAATCCGTCTCCTTGAAAGTTTACGAACTTTTGAAAAACCAAAATGGTGAGACTAGTGTTCGCGTTCGAATTCCTCTAATTGAACAAACTTAAATCTTCGAACGCGAATTTATCGAATTCAACGCAAAAGCAATTGAAACGAAAAGAGCGGCCCGAACTCCAAAGGTTAAATTAGAATATTCTTAAATATCAATACTCTATAAACGGCGCCGACCAATACTCCTACGACTTTCGATTTAAGAAATTCTCTCTTGGATCAACTTCAAAAAAGGCAGAAATTCGTCTAACGTTCCCGGAAGTTCGTATTCGATCGAATCTCCGGCGCGAATGATATCTTTCTCTTCCAAAGCGACCGCGATTGCCGCGAGAATCTCGTTCAATTCCCCCGTTTTTTCCTCGAAACCGATTCCGTCGATTTCAATTTCGGAGAAATCCAGATCCGGTTTTTTCAACTTCAAAGTGATAAACGAAGTGAGCAAAACGTTGATCTGAGAAATCGACTGAGTGAGCAACTCGGTAGCGACCTCGTCTTTTCCGGATTGATAAGCTTCGTTTACCTTTACGAAAGCCTCTTTGAGTCCGCCGATGTTATCGATAAACGTATTCAAAATTTCTTTTAGAGTGGGAAGATCTAAATCCAGCACTTGAGTTCGGGCAATCAGATCCATGATAAAAAGTTTCAGATCTCTCAGATGTTCCAAGAAAGCTTCTATGGCTTCCATATTATCAAGATTTCCGCAGTTGGAAGAAATTTCGGACATAATTTGAGAAACGGTGTTGCCAGTTCCCATCGGTTTGATCTGATCCAGTTTAAGGCGCAATAAGATCGAAGCGGAATTCAAGACGTTTCCAATCCATTTGACACCGTCGCCAAGTTGGTTCGATTCCTTTTCGGTGAGAGAATCCCTTCCGAATAACGTTGAACCCACTTTGTCCACGTAAAGATCCAATTCGGTCAGAGTGGAAACGAGAAAGTCCATCTCTTCGCCTACGAGAAATTCCATTTTAGTCGCCGATTCGATTCCTTGGTCGTTCATGCTGGAAGCTTTAAATTCCACTCCGTCCACCGTACAACCAAGAACATACTTCCCTTTTGACTCCACCCATTTGTTGATCTCGCCGAAAACTTCGCCTAACTTTTTTTCGTTTTCCAGAGAACTATCTAAGAGATGTTCGTTGATATAAATTTCCATTTCACTCTCCCGTTTGGATCACTCGTTTTTGGCGCCTTTGAGATTATTATTCAAATAGGCCCCGACCGCTTTGTTCTTACCGACTCCTTGTTCCATATAAAGAAACTTGGATTTCAGTTTTTTTTCGTAACTCGCAAGATGGTTTTCGTATTCCTTAATTTTCTTGTTGTTATCGGTGACTTGTTCTTCGAGCATCTTCACCTTTCCGGAAACAAGTCCGCCCGCATACTGAGTATAAGGTTTGATGTGTTCGAGAAGATCAACGGCGACTCCCGTATCCATTCTCGCATCCGAGTTTGTATCGATCGCAAAAAGATTTCGCACGGAATCCGGATTTTCCGCCAGCTTAGAGCGCAGTTTTTCTTCGTCCAGAATCAGAAACCCGTCCTGAATATCGGCCCATTTGCTCCCGACGTTTCCGGTGCTGATCCCGATGTCGCTTAACATTCTCACCGGATTTTCCCCGCTTACGGGATAGGAAGAACTCGCGACGGTTTTCATTCCGGCGATCAAACGAAGCACGGTATGTTCTCCGGATAATAGACCGGATTTGGATTTCCCTTCCCAATAGCTCTGACCGATTTCACCGGAGTCCTCTTTTCCGTCCTTGACCTGCGCGTTCTTATCCACTGCGGTCGCGTCCTTTCCGAACTTCAAAACGGTGTTGTATGCGGCGACGAACTCCTTGATCATCTCAAGACCTTTGTCCGAATCCGTTTTGATATCGATGCTCACGGGTCCTTCGGTTTTTTTGAGAAGATTCAAAGAAACTCCGTCCAGAACGTCCGTAAGCCCCTCGTTTTTCGAACGATTGACCTCGATCCCGTCCACGAGAAACACCGCGTCTTTCGCCTCGGCGATTTCCTTTGCGGGTTTGGCTCCTCTGAATTCTCCCGGAATCACTACATGAAAAGAATCTAATATTACGGCTTTACCGCTCGAATTCGCGAAAAGAATCTTATGCGCCTTTTGACCGGAAGGGAAAGCCTTCAGATTGAGAACGATTTTTCCTTCCTGTTTGAAAGCCGTCTCGAAGATCATTTTTTCCTTATCGTTTTCTTTATAAATAATTCCTAATTCTAGTTTGTCTTCCGGCGCGAATTCGGTTGAGGTTACGAGTTCTATCCTCGTATTCTTCTTCAATTCCGTGGTAATAATTCCGAACTGAAACGAACCAACGCTCGCTATCTCCATCCACTTCTTGTTGTTTTCTTCTTTGTAAACCGGCTTTGCATCCGTTGCGATTCCGTATTTCTCCGGTTGAAAAACGGAGACTTGATCCGCTTCGGGAAAAAAGTTCAACACCTTCGGAGGATCCGCCGGTTCGGTCGCGCCCACGAGATTGGCCGCTTGTAAAATTCCGTCCCCATCTTCGAATTTCAGTTTGTGATCTTTGCCCGATAAACCCGCTGTCAACGTAAGAACGTAATTATCACCGTCCACTTTGACAAGCCCCGTGTTTACAAGACCCGCGGCGGAAATTTTAATGGAAGAAGCCAAATCTCGAATCGTTCCTCCGGAGAATTCGATTTCCTTTTCGGAATCTCCCGAAAAGATTTTGAACTTACCCGCGGGAATCTGTTTGTTTGCGTCGGTCTTTTCTCCGGAAATCTGATGATACGTCGCAAGTTCTTTAATTTCGATTTTACGTTTGCCGGCGCTCGCGGAACGAGAAGCGTCTCCGCTAACGACGCCTTCCGGTTCGGAAACGATATTCTTCATCGCAAAAGGAGCGGTAAAAGATATGAGCGCTCTTGTTTTATTCTGTAAGTCGGTCGTAACTACTTTGAGGTCGTTCCACGCTTTTACTTGAGCTTTGTTAAACGAATTCTGTTGCTCAAGTCGACGGATCGGCTTTGCTTCCAGTTCCACCAATTTCTTTACGATCAAATTTGTGTCTTGTCCGGAGCTAAGTCCTGGAATCGTAAATGCGGGCATCTTATCCTCCTACATTCTTAATCGGTCGAATCAAAAAAAAGATAAGAGAAAATGAAAAAATTCGAAGGTAGAAAAACAGATTGCCGATGTTAAACCGTGAATTTTAGTTCCGACTTTTGTAGGGGGAAAAATGTTATCGCCTGTTTTGGGAGAATTTTTGGGGACTTTCGTTTTAATTCTTTTAGGCAACGGAGTTGTGGCCGGAGTTTTGCTCGAAAGTAGTAAATCCAAAGACGGAGGTTGGATCGTAATCACCGCCGGTTGGGCTTTTGCGGTAATGCTTGGAATTTTCACTTCGAACACATTCGGAAGTTCGGATGCCCATCTCAACCCCGCCGTAACACTCGCGTTTGCCGTCAAGACCGGCGATTATTCTAAATTAGCGTTGTATATTCCCGCACAAGTCGGAGGAGCCTTTTTCGGCGCGGTTTTCAATTACTTACATTACCTTCCTCATTGGAAGGAAACAAAAGATCCCGGAAAAATTCTCGCGGTGTTTTCCACCGAACCCGCAATTTCGCATATCGTGTCCAATTTTTTCAGCGAATTCTTAGGTACCTTCTTACTCATTTTAGGAATCGTTTCTATTTTCTCTCCTACGATGACGGGTTTGACCGCTCACTTCGGAACATTCTTAGTGGGAATTCTTGTCTGGAGCATCGGGCTTTCGATGGGAGGAACAACGGGTTACGCGATCAATCCCGCAAGAGATCTGGGCCCAAGACTCGCTCATTTTATTCTACCAATCGCAGGTAAGGGTTCTTCCAATTGGAAGTATGCTTGGTTACCGGTAATTGCTCCTCTCAGTGGCGGCGCCTGCGCCGGTTTTTTACTCGGCTATTTGAAAGTTTAGGGAAACTCTCTTAGAGAGCGTTTTTCTGAGTGAAGCGATCCTTTGTATCGCTTGTTAACACGCGGTACTGATTGTTTTTTGTGATGTGGTAAATGCTTCGCATCTAACCAACCCACACAAATTAAGAAGACTTTTGGGATAATAAGGATCAAAAACTGATATTTTTCAAGTGTTCCGACAAGAATGAGACTTTTTACTTGCAAGAAGTATGATTTTCTGATAGAGAAAAATCTCCCGAGCCTTTCCGCCTCCAAACTCAGCGCCTCGCTCTTCAGCAGAGCTCGTCATCCCACCCAAAAATATAGGGTGGGACCGAGCCTGTTTCACAGAGGATTTGTCGTAATTCCGACAGATTTATCTTCGGATCCAATACTTGTGGGTTGGTTATGCCACCCGGAAGGGCGCCAGTTTGTCTTACTCCTTTAGCCTTGGCAAAAAACAAAAACACAAAAAACGAATCTCCTTAATTCTGAAAAAAGCGGAACCTGGTTTTTTCCCTTTGGTCAAAGTTCTATACAATGGAGGAATCCAATGAAAAAAATTTTTAAAGTTTCCGGTCTGACTTTTTTAGTCCTGGGACTGCTCGCAGGAGGATGCAGACATTACAGGTCTCCTGAAAAAAGAGCGGAATTTGTCGCTAAAAAAATTACTTCGGAATTGGATCTGAACGATTCTCAGAAGAAAGAACTTTATCGTATCAAAGACGAGATCTTGTCTAAGAGAAAAGAGCTTAAACTACAAGGACCGAGAATTCCGTCAGAAGTGCTTGCCGAGTTTCGTCAGCCGACTTTAGACGAGAAAAAAATCAATAAGTCGTTCGAACTGGAAATGAATAAGATGAGTGAGATGAGAACTTTTATGACGAAAAAAGCGGTCGAGTTTCATACGATTCTCACTCCCGAACAAAGAAATAAACTAGTGGATTTGATTACAGAGTTTCAACAAAAACACCATCATCATGATGACTGAATCTGAATTTACGGAAATTGTAAGTTCCACTCGGGAAATTGTCCTCTCTGCGATAGAAAAAAACCTCGCAGAGAGGTTTTCTTATGCCATCGACGACGTGGCTCAAGAAACTTATTTTCGAGCCTACAAAGCCCTCAAGAAGGATCAGTTTCGCAAAGAATCAAAGCTGAGCACTTGGTTGTACACGATCGCGAGAAACGAATCCTTAAGAATGAACGACAAACTTAGAAAAGAGGAAGAGCGCGCGGAAAAATTGACCAAGTCCAAAAAAAAGGAGGATTTTCTCACAAGCCATACGGACTTAAATGGAAATTCGAGACATTCCGAATGGAACCCTCAGGAAATGATCGAAACGTTACGCGCGCTTTTAGTTAAAATTCCCGATAAATATAGAAAGGTTCTCGAGTTTTATCTTGCGGGATATTCCGAAAGTCAAATCGCGGAGACGATGGGAGTAAAACCGGGAACCGTTAAGTCGAGAGCATTTCGAGGAAAAGAAATGATAAAACGAGTCAAGGAAAAATTTTATGAAAAATAATCGTATTTTTTCCCTGAAAGAAGAAATCTTAAAAAGAAAAAAAGACAGGAATTGGGTGAGGGATATTTCTTCGAATGTAATTCGCAGGGATAAAAGAGAAACGAGAAACAAACGTATGTTAGTCTCTTCTCTCGTTTTGTTCATAGGACTAAGCGCATACGTCGATTTTTGGGTCCAGGATTTGGATCTTAAAAACCAGGATCTTTTGAGTATAGGAATATTCGAGGAATTGGAAAACGCTCTGGATAAATGAAAATCCTTCTTCCATACTGGATCGCCTTTATTCATCGGGTCGAAACCGAAAAAGAATTTTATTTCCTGAAAAGTCTTTCGATTTCGTGTCGTAAGATAAAAGGCATAACCAACCCCACAAATTAAGAAGGCTTTTAGGATAATAAGGATCAAAAACTGATATTTTCAAGTGTTCCGACAAGAATGAGACTTTTTACTTGCAAAAAGTATAATTTTTTGATAGAGAAAAATCTCCCGAGCCTTTCCGCCTCCAAACTCAGCGCCTCGCTCTTCAGCAGGCTCGTCATCCCAACCCAAAAATAAGGGTGGGACCGAGCCTGTTTCACAGAGGATTTGTCGGAATTCCGACAGATTTATCTTCGGATCCAAATACTTGGGGTTGGTTATGGATAAAAGGATTTCGCTTCTTCCGAAAAAACCGAATTCTTCTCAAAAAATCCAAAATTGCGCTCCGTTTGATTCCTACTGAGAACCGTTTTCGGTGAGGAAGAAAATTTTCCTCTCAATAGGAGTATGAAGAATGAAAAACTTAGCACATATCATTTTGGATGGAAATCTCACCTCCGATCCGGAAATTAAAACCTTAAACAGCGGAAAGAACGTAGCCACTTTCACTCTGGCGGTCAATCACGATTATAAATCCACACCGGAAGAACCGGGTGAGGTTTCTTTTGTAGACATCGAATTATGGGACCGCCAAGCCGTAAACGCGCACGAATATCTCAAAAAAGGGAAAAAAGCGACCGTGATCGGCGAACTTCGTCAGGATCGATGGAAGTCACAAGACGGAAGTAATAGAAGCAAATTAAAAGTAGTCGGTTATACGATTCGGTTCGACGGTTTGCCTGGAAGAAAGGAACGGGAAGCGGCTTAAAGACTTAAAGTAGAATGTAAATCTGCAACGCGGCCGGGAAGCGTTGCAGAAAATAGATCGAATTTCGAAACAAGCTTAACCAATCGGGAATATTTCTTCAAAATAAAAAGACGAAAGACAAAGTCGTAGGATTTGATTAGACCGAAGACGGATTTTTAAAACCTTGGTTTTAGGAGTTCCTACATTCTAAAAACGTCATGAGTTCCCGCAAGATCACAATTGTAGAAGTTCAAGAACCGACCCGGTTGATTGCTTCCCTCTCTCGAATTTTAGAGGAAGAATTACCTCGGTATAGAAATGGCCTTCCCAAAGGATTTAGAGAAGAGGTGGATTGTGATGAGGATACGGTTTTATTTGTACATCCGGATTTCCCACCTTTGAATTTTGAAAAAATACGAGAACTCTTAGTATTTCCCACAAACGAAATGATTCCTATCGTAGCGATCGATGCTCAAAACCAGATTCTCATGCAGGCATTTGGAAATGAAGAAAGCCAAAGGTTGACTTTACAAACCGGTTACGCGCATTATTTCAGTCGATCCAGAAATCGACTCTGGAAAAAAGGAGACACTTCGGGACATACGCAAAAAATTCTTCAAATCCTGTCCCCACTCAACCGATCTTTTTTGGTCTATCAAGTGGAACAAAAAATTGCGGCCTGCCATGAAGGGTACTACAGTTGCTTTTTTAGGGAAAGAATGCCGGGAGGGGAGTGGAATCTATTGCCAATTTCGAGAAATTTTCTTCCAGAAAAAAACTGAAATCGTACTCTGTCCCTAGATTTTTTTGAAAGTTATCGAAGGAAATAAATTGGATTTATGAATATTAAAAAATTTTTGATTTTCTCGGGACTACTCATCGGGGTTTTTCTTTTGATTGCCGTCACAACGTTTTTTGTCGTGGACGAACTCAAAGGAGGCGCCGTCGGATCCGGACAGACCAAGATCGACCTGCTTATCGAATCCGGAGATACTCCCGGAAAGATTGTGGAAACTCTTTCCACTCACGGTATGATCAAATCCTCCAAGTATTTTCTTTATCTGGTTCGTTTTACGAGAAGCGCGGGAAAGATCAAACAAGGTCTTTACGAGATCAACGACGGAATGGACTCCAGAAAAATTCTTCAGGTAATCACCGAAGGAAAAGTAAAACTCGTAAACTTTACGATTCCGGAAGGATATAACAATCGCCAGATCGGCGATCTTCTAGTTTCCAAAAAAATCATCCCGAGGCGCCAAGACTTCTTACTTGCGGCGAGCAAACCCGAACTTTTGAGAGAATTCAACATTCCCTCGACCTCCGCCGAAGGATATCTCTTTCCGGAAACGTACAGCATTCCGATCAATTATCCGGTCGATAAAATCGTTCGAATGATGATCAAAAGATTTTACGTTCGAATTGCAAAGATCGAAAAAGCGAAAAATCTTTCTCCTTCCGAACTTCATAAATTCGTAATTCTTGGTTCCGTCGTGGAGCGCGAGGCGAAAAGGAACGAAGAAAGACCTTTGATGGCCGGAGTTTTCAACAACCGTTTAAAACGGGATATGCCTTTGGAATCTTGCGCCACAATTCAATATCTTTTTGATAAACCGCATAGCAGGATTTTCGAGAAGGACCTCAAAATCGTATCTCCATATAACACTTATCTAAACAAAGGATTTCCTCCCGGACCGATTTCCAATCCAGGCTTTCCCGCTTTGGAAGCGGCATTTTATCCAAAAGAAACAGAATATCTTTTTTTTCTCTTAAAAGGAGACGGTTACCATTACTTCGCGAAATCTCTCAAAGAACATTTGGAAGCGAAGAAGAAGTATATAGACGTTCTTTACGATTAATTTAACGTGAGTTGTGAGTTCGGCGTAAGAAAGTTTGGGCGGAATAAGAAACTAAAGTGTTGCTGCCTACGGTCGCAACATAATAATCGCTTTCACATTTTGTTATACCGAACTCACGTTAATTTGAATATAAATCCCGCGTTTAGACGCAGTAGTTCCCAGAAACTGTCTCTTGGAGCGGTTGATGAGTTTTTAAATCGTCTTTTTTACTGCTACCCATATCGGACAAACTTTCAATTCGTGTTCCGAATTGAAGCAACTCGAATGTTGTTAGGTTAAAAAAGTTTCTGTAATAGGAAATTCTATTTTTCCAATCCCGATTTCGTAAATCGTAGGAATTTCTAGATTTTTCAATGAATTTTTTCTCAGTCGACAATTGAGTTTTCTCTTTTGAGTTCACGAATCTCAACTTGATAACTTTGAACAATTCGATAAAAACCAGAAAAATTTTTCTGTACAAAAAACAGATTGTACAATCGAATTTCAAAATAAGAACGTCGATACCCGATCGTTTTTTAATCTTTTCGATCAGGAAAAATCATATGGCTACTCCGGATTTAGAAATCAAAAACGTAACACGGGAATTAATGGAAGTTCAAAAGGCTTTGAACGTTTTTCGGGAAAAGCAGAAGAATCAGGAATCCGTTGACGAAGCGGCCGTGGAGTTCGTAACCAAGGCGGACTTAGTCATCCAAAGAGCCGAAAAGAATGAAATTTTTTTGACCGACGACCAAAAAAGAAGAATTAGGAATAATCTCCTTAAAATCCGCGCTTCTTTGTCCTAAACACAGAGCAAGAGCATTCTCGCGCCCCGTCGGGAACCATAGCCAACCCACAAATGAAGAAAACTTTTGGGATCATAAGGATCACAAAACTGATATTTTTCAAGTGCTCCGACAAGAATGAGACTTTTTACTTGCAAGAAGTATGATTTTCTGATAGAGGAAAAATTACTGCATAGACTGTCCGTTTTTTCGAGGGAAGTTCAACGTTTTATTACGAACTTACTGAATGATTGTAACCGATTTCTTTTAAGGTTTTGGGACAATTATTAGCGAGCAATCCATCTTTTTAAAAACTTCATTTTGTACTTTAAAATTTTTCCGGCCGAAAACGTTTCCGAGAATAAAAATCCTTTCGGTATATTCGTAAAAACCTTTTTCTAAATCGTTTTGACATCCTTAGGCCTCTAAAAATAGCATATCCCCTAAGTGGCAAATATTGAAGTAGGGGTAATCGCTGCGGCCGGAAAAGGAACACGAGCCTATCCCAGAACGACATACATTCCCAAACCCTTATTCGAATTTCAGGGAAAAACGATCCTCGAACGAAACGTCGAGCTGATGCAGAGCACGTTTCGTGTTAAAAAAATTTATATTCTAGTTGGCCACCTCAAAGAAATGGTACTTTCCGAAATCGAAAAGATTCGAAAGAATCATCAAAACGTGGAAATCATTCCTTCCCCTTGGACCACCAAAGGTCTCGCAAGTGATATCGCAAGTTTGGAATCGCAGATTCGTTCTCCGTTTATTACGATCCTGGGGGACGAGTTTTACTTTCATCCGGATCATAAAAAATTCATACAAACGTTTCGAAAACATCCGAAACTGATCGCCTCGATCGGCGTTCAAAAAACAACCCTTCTTTCCAGAATCCGAAAAAATTACTCCGTGGAACTACAAGGGGATCGAATCTTGGAACTCGTGGAAAAACCTTCCGATCCTCCGAACAACCTCCTCGGCCTGGGAAGCTATCTTTTCACTCCAGCTTATTTCGAATATTTTAAACAAACCCCCCCTTCGGCCAAAAACGGAATCATCGAGATCACGGACGTAATCGATCTGATGGCAAAAAAAAGCCGCAAAGTTTTCGCGACGAAACTCGACGTGGAATACTTCAATATCAATTCCATGCAGGACTACCACCATGCGGTTTATGAGATCCGAAACGAGGAATTCGCACGTTTTAAAACCACTCTGATCGTCCCCACAAAAAACAACGAAAGATCCGTCGCGGACGTGATCGTGGATTTCCGGGGGAAGGTAGACGAAATTTTGGTGGTCGACTTTGGCTCTACGGATAAAACATTAGAAATTGCTAAAAAAGAAAAAGCGAAAGTTCTTTCCTTTAAAACCGAAGGGGACGAGGATCATTTCGGAAAACAGATTCGGGAAGGGATCCGGGCCGCTTCCGGGGATATCGCGATCATTATAACCCCCGACGGATCGTACAGGTCCAAGGATTATCCCAAACTTTTAGAATATCTGAAAGACTCCGATATGGTGATCGGAACCCGAACCACAAGACAGATGATCGAACAAGGTTCCAACCTTCTTCCCGGAGTTCGTGTGGTAAATCTGATCCTCGGAAAACTCATCGAGGTTTTTTGGTGGGGAATGGAGCCGCGTTTTACGGACGCGATGTGTTCTTACTTTGCCATCTGGAAGGATTCTTATTCTAAAATCGAGCCCGATCTGGAAATGACTGACCGTAGAATCATTCCCGAACTGATGATGGAAACTGTTCGTTCTTACATGCGTTGTATCGAAATTCCGATCTCCTATTATCGTCCGATCGAATCCGTTCCAAAGAACACAACTCGCGAATTCCTTTCAATCGTCCGTTTGATGCTGAAGAAAAAATGGTTCGGAAACTAATTTAGAATTTTTTAATTATAGAATACGAAAAAGGGATATTTATGACAAAAAAAGTTTTAGTGACAGGCGGGTGCGGATTTCTGGGTTCCCACGTTTGTGAAACGTTTCGTAAACAAGGTTGGGATGTTGTCAGTTACGATAGTATGACCAAATACGAGTTGAAAAGAACCGGATACGGAACGGAAGCTACTCGCGAATACAACTGGAATTTTTTAAAGGCGCTCGGTGTTACGATGGTGAAAGGGGATATCAGAAATCGAGAACATCTTGCGGATCGTACGGAAGGTTGCGATTTTATCGTTCATACCGCGGCGCAACCCGCGATGACAATTTCCTGGGAAGATCCCGAACTTGATTTCACCACAAACGCATTAGGAACCTTTAATGTTTTGGAAGTCGCCCGTAAACGAAATATTCCGGTCGTTAATACGAGCTCCATTCACGTTTACGGAAACTCGATCAACGACACTCTCAAAGAAGGCGCTACGTCCTACGAAAGAACTCCTGTCGCGATCGGAGAAGATCAACCCGTGATGGTGGGAGAAATTTCCCCGTTACACGCTTCCAAGATGAGCGCGGAACACTACGTAAAAACCTACGTGGATATGTATAAGTTGAAGGCCGCGACGTTTCGTTTTACCGGAATTTACGGCGAACGCCAGTTTGGCGGAGAGGATCACGGCTGGGTGGCGAACTTTGCGATTCGTTCCGTTTTCGGTTGGCCTTTGCGAATTTTCGGAACCGGCAAACAAGCGCGCGATATCCTTTATGCCGCGGACGGAGCGGAAAGTTATCTCCGTTGGTTCGAAAATCCGACTCCGGGAGTTTTTAACATCGGCGGCGGTCCCGATCACAAGATTTCCTTATTGGAATGTATTCATATGATCGGAGATATACTCGGTAAAAAGCAGGAGATTGTATTCGACGCGGAAAGACCGGGAGATATGCGTTATTTTATTTGCGACATCACCAAGGCGAAAGGATTCGGATTCAATCCTAAATTCAAACCGAGAGAAGGCGTGGAAAGGCTGATTCGCTGGATCCAAGCGGATAAATCCGTATTCGAAGTCAAAAAATGAAAAACTTAGTCGTAATCCCCGCTTACAACGAGGAAGAAACGATTCGAGAAGTCGTCGAACGGGCTTTGAAATATTCGGACGTGATCGTCGTCGACGACGCGTCCAAGGACAAAACTCCCGAGATCGTCCAGGCGTTGATCAAAAAACATCCTAAGAAACTGTTTACGATCCGTCACGAAAAAAACACTCATATTCCCGGAGGAATTCAGGACGGAATGAAGTTCGCAGTCGAAAAAAAATACGATTCGGTTGTGACTATGGATGCGGGACTTTCTCACGATCCGGATAAACTTCCCGAGTTCATCAATACCGATACGGATCTCGTGATCGGAAGTCGCATAACGACCGACGGTGTTCCACTTTACAGAAAGCTAATATCTTTCCTCGCGGCCAAGGTAATAAATTACTGTATTTCTCCGGGCTTGTTCGATGTTTTCGGGTATCGATTGAGGGACTGCACTTCCGGTTATCGAAAGTATTCCAAACGGGCCTTTACTTGGATTGCCGAGTCCAAACTCGAATCGATCGCGTTCGACTTTCACATGGAAGCCTTGTCCATCGTCGCAAAAAATAAAGGTACGATTCGGGAAATCGGAATTCACTATGTGTTTTCCAACTCTTCCTTCAATCGAAGGGTTTTAAAACAGGCGATTTGGTTTGCCCTAAAATTATTAAAAAGAAAACTCGGTCTGGCTGGTTAGAATATGCAGAAACTTGAATCTTTATTTCGAAAAGTAGATTCTCCCCTAAAAGGTCTGATTGTTCTCGTTTCGTTATACGGCTTCGTAACGCTTGCACTTTGGTCCCGTTACGAATGGAATCCTTCCGCGATGGTCAACTTCGGAGAGGAATTCATTAAAAAGAACGAAGCGGAAACTCCGAAAGGCGTGATCGCATTTCAGGGAAAAGAAGGAGATTTAGGAGCCGGTTACGACGGTCAGATTTTTTACTATTATTCCAGATCGATTTCCAATCTGAGCCTTCAATGGCCGGAAGGTTTTGACGCAACGTATAGAGCGCCCCGTATCGGTTATCCATTACTGATATCCGTCTGGGGAATTTTCGGTACATGGGGAAACATCGCGGGAATGTATGTTTTAAGTATTTCGCTGCTTTATCTTTCTTATTTGGCTCTTCGCGTACTTTTAAAGGAAAAATCTCATTGGGCGATTTTATATCTCGTCTCTCCGTTTACGCTGGCGAGTTATTCCGTTCTTGTGAGCGATACGATCATGGTTTCGTTGATCGTGCTTGCGATTTATTTTTATGATAAGGAAAGTTACGTTCCGTTTTATATTCTTTCCGGACTCGCGTTGGTCACGAAAGAACCCGCGTTATTCTATCTTTTCTCCTTGGGGCTTGCGGCCTTATCCCGCAAAGATGTCAAGAAGATGCTGATTGTAGGCTCCACTTTACTCGTTCCGTTTCTCTGGCAGACGTATCTCAAATACACTCTGCCAAATTGGACTCCGACCAGGCTCGCGGTTTTTATGATTCCTTTCGAAGGAATTTATAAATATCTAATGGAGTTGGGAGCAAGTTTTATGAGCGGAGGAGGAACCAAACAAATCGTCCGTTCCTTTTCCAAATTTCCTCTCGTGTTGCAATTTCTTACGATGTTCTTGATTCCGTTTACGGGTTCTTGGAAGAAGGGAACCTTTTACAAGGTCGGTTTTTCGCTCGTGATACTGATGGTCGCGATCGCCAATCACTATCATTTTTGGTCCGAGTATATCAATACGATTCGCCTTTTTACATTTGCCATTCCTCTTTATCTTTTTATAAAAGCGGAGGACGAGGAAATCGTCGACCTACCGTTTTTGTATTTGTTTGGTTTGAATTTGATTTTGATTTTAGCGAGACTCACACTTCTCTACAAAGTTCAGGATTATGTTGTGAGATAGGATTGAGAATTCGTCTTTGGCATAAATTTTCAAGAATAGAATCTGAACTCACGCTTCAAAAGAAGCAGTGTATCGATCTCCGTTGTCACCCATTGACAGATCGGTTGTCGTCTCACTCCGCCCCCGCCCATAACGTTACCTACAAGTAATGGGATCTCAAGATACAATTCTTTCGTATCTGACTGTCATCGCCTTTTTGTACCTAGCCTTTTTGAGTAACATCTTTAAAAAGTTGGTAGTGCGGTCTGTCTTAGTTCAACCTCCATTCCTATGATGAAACAATTACTTTTCTTATTTTATTTCTCTTTAAACTCCAACAGTATCTGTCTTGACTTTTCCGGCTCGCTTGTAATTGGCAATAATCACTCCACTGGGTGTAACAGAGTTCTCTATTAATATAAATGCCGCCGGGATGGCCCCATCATCAAACAAACGTTTGCCCCTACCGAGCGTAACGGGAAATATTTTAAGCCATAGCTCATCCACTAAATCATTCTTAAGCAGCAGCTGAACGAGTTTACCACTACCCCAAACTTGAATGTCAGAACCTTCTGAATTTTTGAGCTTTTCGATATCCGTCAAACTTTCGAGGAATACTGAGTTTTTCCAATCTGACTTTTTCATGGTCTTGGACATCACGTATTTTGTGCCATCATTGATGGCTGGCCAAAAGTCTGCATGTTCGGGCCAGTAATCGGCCCAAATCTCAAATGTTTTTCTGCCCAAAAGATAATCTGCAGGTTTCATTTGTTTTTCCATGACCTTACCAGAAGCTTCGTCAAAATACGGCGCAGTCCAACCGCCATACTTGAAACCACCCGATGTATCTTCCTCAGGCCCACCAGGTGCTTGCATGACTCCATCTAATGTAATAAATGATAAAACAATTATTTTTCTCATATTATTTCACCTCTTCTAATAATTTATAAAAACTTTGAATGAAGGTCAATTAATAACAAAATAAATCATTTTGCATCGCCCATTTATAAAAGAGAAAAATAATACAACATTATTTAAAAAACAAACAGCAATATCTTTCTCCAACATGCTACTTTTATTGATCCCCACATAAATGAGGATCGTTAATTTGAACACAAATCCCGCGTTTAAACAAAGTTACTGATCCCTATAAAATAGGTACCGTCAATTCGAGCACAAATCCAAAGTTTAGACGCAGAATTTTAGACATTCTATTATGTAGAGATGAGTAGGTGCTCGCTTCGATGCAAATTATCGAAGAGATTTTATAAATTCCTCGCAGTTTAAAATTGAAAGATCATGTTTAGGATAATCCTTTTTATTTCTAGTTAGAAAAATTCTAATCCTTTCTCTTTTTGCGACATGATATTGTATTGAATCTTCAAAGTCTCTAATATTCGAATCGAGTGCTAAGTCGATAATTTTATCATCAACACTTATTATGTTGATTAAAATTCGAAGTGACTTTACTTTATTTAAAGCTTCTTTATGTCCAAGAAATTTCTTCAATAAATAGAAAATATTCCATATGATTAATGATGAAATATAACCTTGTATCTTACCTAATTCGATCAAATTAAACACTTGAGCTGAATATTCAAAACCTTCGGGTCGGCTATATAAAAAATCAATTATGACATCCGAATCTAAGAATACTTTCTTTTTAGAAGCCATGCTTCTTTCTCAAGTAGGCAGCTTTATCCTCTTTAATATCTACGTATTCTTTGCCTTTTAAAAGGCCTGCCAGACTTTTTGTTATTGGAGCTAAATCCTGAGCCTTCGTTTTTACTTTTTGTTCACGCTCAGATTCTTTTGTTAATTCAGCCAAGTAATCTTCAATAATGCTAGATAGGCTTTTATGTCTTTTCTGCGCATATTTTTTAGCTTTTTCAATAACGGTTTTTTCAATAGACAAAGTTAATTTAGTAGTCATGAAATAATCCTACGTATAGAATATTATATCCTATACGTATTTCAAGATTTTTTCTCCGAAATTTTGAATTCCGCGATCATTTTCGACGCTTGCGCCTAACGAAGTATCCTTCTCGATGTTGTGCCTGCGAAGGACTTGGCACGAGGTTTGAGTGAACCTTAGCGTCGCGTCCCGCGAATCGAACTGACCAAACAATGTGCTGGAAGGCCAAAGTGAGAGTGAGCGGAACCGCGAATGCCGAGCGCAATGAGGATACGAAGTTAGACGCAGTGCCATTTAATCTAAGTCTGTAACTAACTTTAGCCCCGCTTCAACTTCATTTAGTTTATTGGATTTAAGTTTTCCTACTTTATTAAGAAATCTTTTTTTATCTAAAGTCACAATTTGAGAGACATTTACGACTGAATCCTTTGATAAATTCGAATCTTTCTTACTAATTAAAACGTTACCTGGTGCTTCGGATAGATTTAAATTCGATGTAATTGCAATCGAAACTATTGTATTAATATTACTTTGATTAAAAGAGTCATCTTGAATTATCAAAACCGGACGTTTGAATCCTGGCTCACTTCCAAAGGGAATTCCCAAGTCTACCCACCAAATTTCACCACGAATCATTTTTTAAACTTTTGCGAAGTGATTCTACGGATAAGTCAGTGATGTTATTTTTAGTTTCGCTAGATTTACTATTGTAGACTTTATTTAATTTCTCAGTTACGGATTCTTTACTATGAGATTGAATAAATTCCTCTAATGCTTTTGCAAATAACTGACTACGAGGAATACCAAGCTTTTTAGCTGTTTTTTCTGCGGTCTTAAATAGCTCATCAGGAATTGAGATTGCCGTTTTCATACTATTGGTATAACCCTGGTAATACCAATGTCAACTTTAAAATGAAATGATTTTCGCTTCGAAATTAGACAAAAGACCGCTCAAGCTCCTTCTCATTAATTCTTCAATATTAAGCTTTAGTTTAGCGCATTTCGCCTAACGAAAAAGCTTCCTCGACGGATGCGGTAATTCTCTGAACTCGACCGGGCTCAGGTAGCCTAAAGCCGAGTGTCTTCTCCTTCTGTTGTAATATCTTTCGATATAGTCAAACAGAAAATATTTTGTTTCCTTATTGTTGAATTTTCTTTTGTAAATTTCCTCCATCTTTAAAGTTTTAAAAAACGATTCCAGGAAACTCAACGGAACGCTTTCTCCTACGTTTCTTGTGTCAAGCCCTTCCGAACGTAAGTCTTGATGAATTCGCAGATACCCGGATCGATTTTCATGTTCCTCAAATAGAATCCGCAATCCTTTCGTCCAACTTTTGATTGGACTTTGCCCTCTCGCTATCTTCTCGTTTCAACCATTCATAGTAACCGCTCTTTGACACATTCAGAATCCTGCATGTATCCTCTATCGAAAATCGATTCTTTTTTACAAACGTATATTTCATTTCCTTGGTTTCAAGAAGATGACCGCGGACTTTTTTAAGATCTCCCCCTCCTTTACTTCCATCAGTTCTTTCCTTAAACGTTCATTCTCTGCTCGAAGTTCGTATTGAAAAGAGCCATCATCCGTCAGATACTTCTTTTTCCAATTTATCAAGGTATTCACAAAAACTCTCAAACCTTTTGAGATCTGCGTCATGGATTTTCTGGGCTTTATCAGTAGTTCAATCGTGTTCTTCTTGAATTCTTCATCGTATTGTGGTTTACGTGCCATGTTTTTATCTTTTGCTTTTGCAAGACCTGTCGACTCATTCGGGGAAGGTTCAAAAACAATGCATTCTGCTCTATGCGCAGCCCTCATTTCTACTCAATGAATCTGACTTAGAAATTGCGATCGCCCTCACAAGTTTAAAATTTATAGATCGAAGGATAAACCTATTCTAAATTTTTTTATAATATTCAATTCATATAATTCCGATATACATAATATTATGGTAAATAATTCTTCCCTTTCTAAACAAATTTGTTCCCACCTCCTTCAAAATGATCGGTTCTTTTTCTTTGGATCCGAAATTCGTTTTCACGACGATTTGTTTCACGAGATAATAGATTTTGAAGGTTTATCTTTTATACCCAAGCTAAGTCCGAATCGAAACCAGAAAGAACCTTAAATGATTCCGTTCTTTCAAGGTTTCTTGAAGGGGACGGTTTTTCTTTTACAAACCTAATCGATTTTGTGAACAAAAACACAAGACCGATCATACCTTTAAAAATAAACTCTAAGCTGACATAGTATGTAAAATACTATACGAACTTTTAGTCTTTTCCCCACATGCGTGGGGTTGAACCGTTAGCTACAAACAATATATTGGAATAATCTGACTTTTCCCCACATGCGTGGGGTTGAACCGGTTCCTTGAATGAAAGATTTCCTATTTATGAACTTTTCCCCACATGCGTGGGGTTGAACCGGAGGATTGAATATGAAACTAAGTTATCTTACACTTTTCCCCACATGCGTGGGGTTGAACCGGTGTAAAATTCAATCGAAATAGGGACAACAGACTTTTCCCCACATGCGTGGGGTTGAACCGAAATTGATCGAGTGTAATATCAAGTTGCGGCTCTTTTCCCCACATGCGTGGGGTTGAACCGGCATCGTGGTGTGTCCGCTACGCATAAAGGCCTTTTCCCCACATGCGTGGGGTTGAACCGGAAATAAAATCATTCAAATACCAACTTCAGAACTTTTCCCCACATGCGTGGGGTTGAACCGAGAGACATCTTCAAGAATATCCATTATCCAAACTTTTCCCCACATGCGTGGGGTTGAACCGTGGGTTAATTTTAATGTTCCTAACCTGATAACCTTTTCCCCACATGCGTGGGGTTGAACCGTTCTCATCAAAAGCGTCCTCGCCGGTGTAGATCTTTTCCCCACATGCGTGGGGTTGAACCGTTTGGAGTTGATTCTTATGTGATGCAACAGGTCTTTTCCCCACATGCGTGGGGTTGAACCGTTCTCATCAAAAGCGTCCTCGCCGGTGTAGATCTTTTCCCCACATGCGTGGGGTTGAACCGGAGTTTGTTTTGATGTCACAGGTTTACAAAAGCTTTTCCCCACATGCGTGGGTTGAATCAAAAATGACGAGAATAAAAACCTACCTTCGTTAGATTGAGAATTTTTACAACGTAGAAATGATGAATGTGGCTTTAAGTTTTTGATATTTCTGTTTTGGAAAAATTTCACTTTCTCAAAGTTGAAAGATAAACTTAGAAATTACGATCGGAATATAAAGAATATATCTTAAAAGTCCTTTGTTAATCCCGAAACGAAACAACACTTTTCGGAAGTCAAAAAGTTTGAAAAAGGGAACTGGTGAATCAAAGATAATGATGATTTACTAATTTATGGCGCATCGGAAATGATGAAATCGATATGCGAAATCTTATTGTCGTTTTAATTTTTATCGCAATTACCTCTTCCGGTTTATTGGCGAAAACTTCCGATTTCAAAGGCGAATGTAAACCAAAAGAATGGATCTGTATTCTTACCCGCAACGAAAATAACAAAGTAGAATTTTACGTCCAAAACCAAACACCTTCGGGAGAATATCCTTTTACAATCTATTTCAATTTCACGACTTTGAATAACTTCGAGTCCGACGTCCCCCTACCGTATCGTTTTATTTCCAAAGGCGGTTCGGAACCGAAAAAATTTCTCACGATCAGTCCGATCGACGCTCACAAAGAACGCTCTTACAACTCAAACATCTATGTAAGAGCGGGGGACGACGGTTCCAAAGCGAGAAGCCTTCCCTATCGTTTACCTTTTGAATCCTCTTCCAGGGTCGGGCAAGGATATAACGGAAAGTTCACACATACGGGAATGTTCACTTACGCGCTTGATTTTACTCTTTCGGAAGGAAGCTCCGTTCTCGCCGCAAGAGAAGGACTTGTGATCGCAATACAAGACAAATATCAATCTGGAGGAACCACCTCCTTCTACAAAGACAAAGCGAACTTCATCCAGATTCTACATAAAGACGGAAGCATAGCCGAATACGCTCATTTAAAACACAATGGAGTTTCGGTTCAAGTCGGACAAACCGTCCAAACGGGAGAAAGAATTGGCTTCTCCGGAAACACGGGTTTTAGTAGCGCTCCCCATTTACATTTTCATGTTTTAAGACAGAAAGAAGATCTTCAAACCTTAGAATCAGTTCCCATTTCTTTCGAAACCGACGAAGGAGTGTTAGACGAGCTTAAAGAAGGCGTAGTTTATTGGAATCCTTCGAACGCCTTGCCCGCAGGTAAAATTTTCTTTGAAGAAGATTTAAAAATTTGCTCTGAATTTATTCAAAAGAAACTTTTCGAATGCGAAGAAAAATTCAATCCGCAAAAACGACCGATTCTCGCACTCGAGGTGAGAAAACCGGGAAAATATAATCTGAAAGTCGAAGTATGCAATCCGGATTCAATCTGCAAAAGAATCGATTGGACTCTTCAACCCGAGTGGAAATCCTCCGTTTCCTACTTCGACTGGAGTTTGTTTCCCGGACAACCCGGCAAATATAAAATTCAAGTCATCAACGATATCGAAATCATCAAAACCTGGGTCGTTGAACGTTAGTTAGGGTTTATTAATCTGCGATTGAAAAATTCCATAAACCGGCAAACTAATCTTGAGCATCTCCATATTGCTGACCACAATTGTGTTACATCAAAAAAATGGAATATGGGTCGCCACAATCTACGACTATCCCGACTCAAATTGATTCCATATTTAACGTGAGTTCGGGCGAATAAGAAACTAAAGTGTTGCTGCCTAAACTCAGCAAAACGTTCTCTATCATCACCAACCCACAAATTAAGAAGACTTTTGGGATCATAAGAATCAAAAACTGATATTTTTCAAGTGTTCCGACAAGAACGATACTTTTACTTGCAAGAAGTATGATTTTTTGATAGAGAAAAATCTCCCGAGTCTCCAGGCTCAATGATTTGCTCCCTACGGGTCGCTCATCACCCTCCACCAAAAATCAGGGTGGGGCCGATCGTTTCACAGAGGATTTGTCGGAATTCCGACAGATTTATTTTAAAATCCAAGCACTTGTGGGTAAGGTGATGGCCTCTCTATGGATCGGCTTAACTCAGCGGCTGCCTCTCTATGGATCGGCTTAACTCAGCGGCTGCCTCTCTATGGATCGGCTTAACTCAGCGGCTGCCTCTCTATGGATCGGCTTAACTCAGCGGCTGCCTCTCTATGGATCGGCTTAACTCAGCGGCTGCCTCTCTATGGATCGGCAGCCAGGTCACAACATAGAATCGCTTTCGCATTTTGTTATACCGAACTCATGTTATTTAAGACTAACTTTGAGAAATCGAAGGCGATCAAAATTTTGAAACCGCCTGCCGTAAAAACAAAATCCGAAATAAATGTAAAAAGGACTCCTAAATCCGACTTGCTTTTCAACACTGAGTTGATTCTATTCTCCGAAATAACAATCGTGGAGAGTGGAATGCACCCGGCAATCATCGCATTATTAGGTTTTGTATCTTGGACACTCGTGCTCGGACTTTGGTTGGTGAGCATACGATCATTTAGAGTACTGATGGGAACAAACAAATCGGACGAATTCCCCGCAGGAATCAAACACGGAAGCGAATTCTATTGGAGGCTCAACCGAGCTCATCTCAATTGTATAGAGAATTTACCTCTTTTCGGAGTCTTAGTTTTGATCGGAGCTTTCACCGGAGTTTTAGACGAAACATTCGGACTTGTATCGCAGATCGTTTTAGGCGCGAGGATTTTTCAGACTCTCGCTCATCTTAGTTCCGGCTCGGTGCTTGCAATCAATACCCGCTTCACCGGTTTTATCGTACAATACGGAAGTTTTACATATCTTCTTTGGTATATTCTTCGCAACACGGGAATCGTTTAATCGGAACTGTTTTACTAATAACTATATAATAAAGTACCTAATATTTGACATGGAATCAGTGTTTTGCGGTCAAATTGACGGTGCCCGATTTTATAGAGATCGAGTAGTATTACTACTCGAACGCACGAATAGAATACTATGACAAACTTATTTCGAAAATTAGAATCTTACTCTAAAAAGCCGGGATTTCCCGATTTGACTTAATTTTTGAGAACCGCTGCACTTTTGCAAAACCGACCGCTTATTTTCGAGTATCATTTTCAAGCGGCCGAGTAGTAAATGCGAAAAGAATCGGATTCTAAAACTCTATTTCTTTTTTTGGAATCAACAATCCTATTTACGAACCACAGAATCGGATTTGAAGTTTTGAAATTGAATTTTACCAGTACGCTTGCGGAAAAACCTTCCTCCAAAATGTCTCATTAAAAAAATTACACAAAAAGACAATAAAAACCCGTGACAATGACAATGGAAATTTTCGACGTAAGCTTTTCTCCCAAAGAAAAAAGTTAAAAATCGTCTCAAAAATGGATTCGAACGTTATACAACAGTTTCTCGAAAGCGATGGAAGGTTTTTAAGCGATTTTAACCCGATAATCGGTAAAATGTAGTAGCACTGTATGATATAGAATTCGAATGACAATTTTCATCATGGAAAAGTCCCTCGAAAGAAATAAAATTCCGATTATCAAGACTCAAAAAGGTAAGATTTTCTGAAAAGAAAATCTACTTGACCAAACATATTTTTTAAGAAGGATTCTTTTTACTCGAACCCTTGTTCGTCTGATTCTTAATCTTATGTTTTCTAAATTTGACTTTCTTCGTAAAAACCTCTACAGCATGGCAGAGCTATGCCTCGAACAAGTGCTTCTTTTAGACGACGCTTTAGAAAAAGACGACAGCGAACTTGCAAAAAAGCTAATTGATCGAGATGATCTGATCGACAATCTAGAGAAACAAAACGACAATCTTTCTCAGAACGCGATTTTGGAAGCGGTAGCCAATCGTAATTCCATGGGAATGGATCAAGTGGATGGAGAAGTCGTTTTAAAACGCGACCCTCTTAGATTCGCACTCTCGGCTATTCGGATCACGAGAAATTTGGAAAGAATGGGAGACCAAATCGTAAACTGCGCCAAATGCTTTCGAAGAGGTTTAATCCCGAAAAGATTCTTTTGCGAGGAAGAAATTCTCAACAAACTCTTATCCAGAGTCATTACGATAGTCGGAATGGCTGTTGAATCCTTGGTCGAGGAAAAAAATCGATTCTACGGAAGCGTTCACACAGTGGAAGAAGAGATCAATAACCTCTGCCAATCCGCTTTTTTAAAGTTCGTCATGGATCCAAGATTAGACAAAAACCAATTTGCCGACGTATACAGACTTATCCTTTGTTTGGAAAGAACCGGGGACTATGCAGTAAATATGGCGGAAGAATTGGTTCGTTTGAATACGGGAATGGATATCAGACACGTTTCCGATCCGGTTCAGGCAATCGCAGAGACCATAAGTTGACCGCTCTTTTTTTCGTCATATTCAGAGATTTATAATTTTAGAATATTCTGTAAATATAATTCTATGTCTTTCAATATGTAAACTGAAAAGAAAATAATTTTTTACGGCGAGCAAAGAACTTCGTGCGGCACAAACTTCAATTCCCGCTCTCAAGATGGCAATTCGATTTCGTAAATCGTTCAACCACAAGATCACAGGTGTCATTTTTCAGGTGGCGGTCAGTATCATTCAAAAGACTTTCTGCGTGAGCGAGCGATGCGGAATCAAGAAATTGGAACTATATAATAAGAATATAATAAAAGAAATATACAATTTCTTGACTGAAGCACTGTATTTTGACCCATAGGGAAAAATATTGAGTTCGAGCACGACTCTGCGCACTACTCATCTCTACATGATAGAGTGTCTAAAATTCCGTGTCTAAACGTGGGATTTGCGCTCAAATCAACGGTACTCTATTTTATAGGGATCAGTAAAATCAGGTCGCCTGATGAACAAAATCAGCTACAAAGCGTAAAGGTCCTAAAAAAAGGTTTACACATATCATGAAGCACGGTGAAAGAATTCCGGAGTTAAAAACCCCAAATTCTGATGAAGCCGAACATTGTTGTAAAGAAAAACAGCTTGATTGAGAGCGTTTTGGGCCGAGACTTTTATTTGAAATTTCAATTGCAGACTTTTGTGCGTCCAAAGAACTTGTATCCAAAGAAGGATCCCTTGCACTTAGGGAGAATCGAATGAAAATCCACCGATATGATTCTATTCCGGAAGTAAAGAACATCGGGGACGGAATCTTTAAGACCGAAATTCCTCAGCCTTTCTATTCACCCAACAATATTTACATTCTTCCAGACGGAGAACCTACCATCATCGACTCCGGTTACATCGAAAACCTGGGGCTTTTACAAAGAGCTTTGAAAACGATCGGCCTTTCTTTAAGTAAAATCAAACATATCATCTACACCCACAACCATCTTGATCATATGAGCGCCGCTTTGACCCTACGCTATTATACAGACGCAAAGCTGTACGCGATGACGGGAATGGCCTTGGAGATTGGAAATTATGTGGAATTCGTTCAAGTTTTTCAAAGAGCCATGAGAAGGCTCGTGTATAAAGGTCATCACGACAATACAGCAAGAGCCGCAGAACTCAAAAGAGTGGATACTGGTATATTCGAATTTCATGATGCTTTGGACAATTCGGAAAGAGTAGATCCGTATTTGGATTTCGATGTGGAACTCGTGGAAGGGGACGTGATTAAGGCAGGAGGCAGAGAAATCGGAGTTCTGCATACTCCCGGCCACAATCGATGGCATTTAACTCCTTATATCTTGGGAGAAAAGATTTACTTTACGGGCGATTTAGTACTTCAAAACATCTCCTCTATTTACGCAGAGATCGACGGAAACTTATACGATTACCATCGTTCTTTGGATCGTCTTTCCAAATTATCTATCCGAAGGCTTCTCCCCGCACATGGACCGGAACCGGAGGATCCCCAAAGAGCGATTAAATTGATTTCGAAAACTCTAAATCTTTTAGAAAGAGGTGTGGTGCGCAGATTGAAAGAAGACGATCAGGACCTCTCCACTTTGGTTCTCGAAGCAATGGGAGAAAAAGTGGCGAACAGCAGTTACTACAATACGGCACTTGCAATTCTACATTCTTTGATTCGAAAATTGATCGATCAAGGGCAGGTACAAGTTTTGGAAATCGATCCTCCATATGAAAAATACAAATGGATCGGTGCGAAATAAACGCGTAAAATTAACAATGACAAAAATTTTTCCTATGTGAGCCGCGCTAATTATGACGTTATGCGTAATGATGGATTTTGATCCAACTTATGGATTTAAAAATAATAAACGTCAGTTCGGTGGTTGAAAATGAAAAAGAATTTTTTAAAAGCAAGAGTCCCTGCTTTTAAAATTTGTTCTTAAAATCGCGATTTGTTCTAGTTCCCACATTTTAAGAATAGATTTTACAAAGAACTTGTCCCAAAATTTTAAGAGATTACCCCAAAACGCAGGAACAATTGCAGCGATCCGCAGAGATTCTGATAAGATCGAATGGTTTTAAGACACGCTTTAAAAGAAATCAGTATTCAGTAAATTCGGAACAAAGCGTAGTAACTTCCACAGATTAATCTTACTGGATAGGTTATGAGCTTTCGAACAAATTTTATCGTTGGAAGACTCTTGTTGAAGTTTCTGCATTCTGAAGTTTCGGGATAAGTTCAAATTCCTACAGAAAAATGAATCACGCCGAACTCACGTTTATTAGAAAGGAAAGGCGAAATCGTTTGAAGAGACTGCTTCAGAGCGTATGGCTCCCACAGAAATTGAATAACGAAAAAGACTTAGAACCGTCTCAAAATATCAAAATGTAGGAACTACTACAATCTTAAACGACAGGAAAAAACCGGCAATACGATGTAATCTGTGAGAACTCCACGTTTTTTTAGAAACTTGTCGGATCGTTTAGAGATGTCTTTTTAAGGTTTTGAGACGGCCTCTTATTCCAAAACCCATAAACGACACAAGGTAACGTAATCTGTGAGAACTCCCGCACTTTTATTCCAAATTGATTGAATGATTTGTAACTGATTTTTTTAAGGCTTTGAAACAGGTCTTCAACTCAAAGAAAGCGACCCTCCATACAATTCTTGCCTATTTTGAAAAGCGCTTCCTTGCCGTTCAATTCTTGAAAGTCATTATCTTAAAAAACAAATTCCACCTTGTAAATGACTTTCAATAGAAAAATAAAACACATACTTGGGGGATCTCCAATTGAGATCGCATGAGAATTTACTAATAATGGTTGGAAACGAAAAATTCCGAAGTGGAAATACTCGCCTTAGCGGAGCAAACTTTGTAGTTGGAAGCGGTCGGGCAAGAAGCGGTACCTCCTACCTTACAACCTTTGTCCTGACATTTTTTTCTGTTATCAAATGTATCGGAACCAACATACCTGCAATAGTCTCTACAATGATCCGCGGACCCGGAAGTACAAATATAACAACCGTCTGCAGAAAGATTTTTAATCAGGAATAAAGAAACTAAAATCGTAAAAATAAAAAACAAGCTTTGGAACTTTTTCATACCTTAACCTCTCTGTTTTTTGATCATAATAATCCAAATTTCTCTGTAAAGATTAAAAAACGGCTTCAGTTTAACATAGGATCTTTTGTGTGTTCGACAAAATACTTATAAATCCCGCCTTTGCTTTTGAGAGCTTCCCGCCATGTTGTTTCAGGATCTTGATTTAAGACAAAATCTTTTGTGGCTTCATGAATTACCCAAGACTTACGATCCATCTCAGTTTCCAACTGCCCAGCACTCCAACCGGAATATCCTTGGTATACGTGAAACTTGGAAGTGGATTTCAATAATTCCAGAAGGGTATCATAACTTCTCGCGAGATACAAACCGGGAATCACTTCAATTCCGGGTTGAGAAATTTTATTGTCTTCGTGTAACACCGATATAAACGTAGGATCCACAGGACCACCGGAATAAATCGGAAGAGTACGACTAACATGATCCGGGATTCCTTGGATTACATCTCCGATAAACACCTTCTGTTTTTTATTCAGTACCAAACCGAAAGCACCTTGATTGTCATGCTCCACCATTAAGATAACCGTTTGATTGAAATAGTCCATAACAATCGAAGAGTTGGAGATTAGAATTTTTCCGTTATAAGTTTCTTCCATATCTTAACCAGTTTCAGGCCGGATTACCTTTTAGAAGTTCCGTGAATTTCAGAAAGAATTTGATAGGCGATTTCCAAAGTGGAAACGTCAGAATTTCTATTTACGATCGGATCCGTTTCTTTTCTGATACAACGGATAAAATGTTCCTGCTCCTGTTTGAGCGGATTATCTTTATGAACGAAAATCTTTTCCACAATCGATTCTTGGCGATACTTAATCTCTTCGGATAAAAGAAGAATATCGGAAGTAGCCTGTCTGTGCAGTTCGATTTCCTGATCCGTAAAATCGAGCATAATATACACGTCTTTCTGAGTGATATTCAAGGTTCTAATTTTCGCTTGAGTCGTTCTGGACGCGGTAATACTTGCGAGACATCCGTTCTCAAATTCAAGTACAACGTTTGCGACATCCTCGTGAGCGGACAATACCTTTGTTCCCGAAGCGGAAAGCTTTTTAACGGGAGAATTGACCAAATTTAGTACAATATCAATATCGTGAATCATCATATCGAGAACGACACCCACGTCTTTGATTCTCGGATTAAAAGGGGCAAGTCTTCTCGACTCGATAAGTAAGGGATCTTTTACAATTTTACCTAATTCTAATACTGCGCCGTTGAATCTCTCCACATGCCCCACAAGAAGAATTAAATTCTTGTCTGCGGCGATTTTTACGAGTTCTTTTGCCTGCTCGGTTGTCTCTGCGATCGGCTTTTCGACTAACACGTGCTTGTCGGCTTCCAAAGCCTTCTTTGCAATTTCGTGATGTAAAAAAGTAGGAACAGCGATAATTACCGCATCCACTTTTGAGATCAAATCTTCGATCGCCGCAAACGCGGAAGTTTTGTGCTTTTCCGCGATTT